>JALWJU010000423.1 GCA_026997055.1 Paracoccaceae bacterium
TGGCCGAGCTTGCGGTGGCGAAGCTGGCGCCGATCTCGGATGAAATGCGCCGGCTGATGGCCGATCCCGGCGAACTGGACGCGCTGCTGGGACGGGGCGCCGAAAAGGCCGAGGCGATCAGCCGGCCGATCCTCGAACAGGTCCACGATATCGTCGGCTTCGTGCGCTCGCGCCCCTGACCCCGCCACCGGAGCGGCATGCGGAGCGGCCGCCGGGGCGAAGCCGCGTGGTCATGCCGCGCAGCGCCAGCGGCGCATTCTGCCGCAGGCAAGACAGTTGAACCGGGGCGCGCCCTGCGCCATGTTGGGGCCAACACAGGAGTGACACATGCGCAAATTTCTCGTCGTGCTGGACAATTCCAGCGAATGCCTCAATGCCATGCGCTTTGCGGCCATGCGCGCGGCCAATACCGGGGGAGGGGTGGAGATCCTAGCGGTGATCCCGCCCGAGGAGTTCAACCACTGGATCGGTGTCGGCGCGCTGATGCGCGAGGAGGCGCGCGAGCGCATCGAGGCCCATTTCGAGGTCTTCGCCAAGTGGATGCGCGAAAAGCACGGCATCGAGCCCGAACTGGTGATCCGCGAGGGCGACCCGGTGGAGCAGATCCTGGCGCAGGTGAAGGACGACCCGGAAGTGCGGGTGCTGGTGCTCGGGGCGGGCTCGGGCAAGTCCGGCCCCGGGCCGATCATCACCCAGCTGATCCGCTCCGCCTCGACCCTGCCGGTGCCGATGGTGATCGTGCCCGGCGAGATGAGCAAGGAACGCATCGCCGAGGTCTCCTGAGGCCCGAACCCGGACCCGCATGGCGACCCCGAGGCGCCATCATGCTGTTTTGAGGGGATATTTCCCTTTTCCGCGACTGTGGCAGATCGGCACCTTTCAAATACGTTCAAAGAACGGTAATGATTCGCCGTATAAGAATATGCGGATGTTCCGACATTGCGCGTGACCATTGTGCGGGGCGCGGAGCCGGCGCGCCGCAGCATTCCGGGGAGAGTGCATGCCCGAGCATGAGGTGGAAGAAGTCGAAGTGGTCCCGGTACGGGGCTCGATGTTCGTGGTCATCACCACGGCGCTGATCGTGGTGGTGATGGCGGTCTTTACCTGGGTCATGTACGGCATGGCGCAGAAGGTCTTCCTGCTCACCGACGTGATGGTGGAGATGAACCAGTCGTTCAAGTACATCGTCACCGACATGGACAGCATGGCCGAGGACATGGCCGAGATGAACGGCGAGATCGCCCGGATGAGCACCGCCGTGGGCGAGATGAATGCCAGCGTCACCGAGATGACCGGCGCGGTGGGCGAGATGAGCGCCAATGTGGCGCTGCTGACCGGCGAGATCGAGGGCATCGGCGGCGACCTGGCGGCGATGAGCGAAAACATGTCCTATCTGACCGGCACGGTCTATTACATCGGCACCTCGATGAGTCGCATGACCTATGACGTGGGCAAGGCCTCGACCGCCTTTTCCTCGCCGCTTTCCTACATGTTCGGCAACGGTTTCCCGTTCTGACGCACCGGAAGCGGGGATTTTCGGCGCTTCCGGCTTTGGAACGTTTCCAGTCTATTCTCGAAAACGATTGATTCTCAATGCCTTGCAGAGGGGCGGATGGCGCGTGCGCAACTTTATTGCGTCGAAAGGGGGAAATACGAGGAAATCACACAAATTGCATATATTAATCTTGTAATATACAAATACATGCGCTAGGATACCCGCAGACAGAGAATCCCCGAGCCCCGGGAACCGGGGCGGAAATGCGACGGCCGGGGGAGAGACGGTCGCGGTTTCCGAGGGGAAGACAGGGGGGAAACATGCATTCCAGGTTGATGCATTCGCTGGCATTCGCTCTGGCCCTGGGGGGGGCGCTCGCAGGTATGCTCCCCGGCCCGCTCGGCGCCGGAGAATCCAATTACCGGACCGCGACCGTCCCGGTCGTCCGCTCCGGCGGCAGCGCCACGGTAGGCGGCTCGGTCATTCCCTACAAGGAAGTCACTCTTTCGGCCCAGATCCCGGGCGAGATCACCTTCCTGGCCGGGGCCGAGGGATATCGCGCCAGCGAGGGCGAGGTGCTGGTCTCCATCGACGACGCCGCGCTCCAGGCGCAGAAGCAGGCGGCCCTGGCGGCGATCTACAATGCCGAAGCCGCGTTTCGCAATTCGCAGATGCAGTATTCGCGCGAGCTGATCAGCCCGCGGATGAATTCCACCTCGGCCCTGCCGGGCATGGGGATGCCGGGCCTGTTCGACCAGTTCTTCACCCGCGGCTTTTCCGACATGCTGGGCCGCTCCGACAGCGATCTCGAGCGCTATGCCGACCTCTATGCTTCCGGCGTCGGGGTCAGCCAGGCCCAGGGTGCGATCATGCAGGCCCGGGCCAATCTGCGCTCGATCGAGGCCAAGCTGGAGGATGCGCGCCTCAGAGCCCCCTTCGAAGGGGTGATCCTGAGCCGCATGGTCGAGGTGGGCGATACGGTCCAGCCGGGCACGCCGCTGCTGAAATTCGCCTATGTGGACTATCTTCGGGTGCTGGCCGACGTGCCGGTTCGCCTGGCGGCCGGGCTGGAAGAGGGCATGCTGGTGCCCGCCCGTCTCGATGCCGGCGGCGCCGAGGTGATGGTGCGGGTGGCGCAGATCTATCCGGTGGCCGATCCCCTGCGCCATACGGTGACGGTGAAATTCGACCTGCCCCGGGGCACGCCCGGGGGGCCGGGCATGTATGTGGAGGTGACCATCCCCGACCCCTCCATCCCCGAGCGCAGCCAGCCCGCCGTGCCCGCCGAGGCGCTGATCTGGCGCGGCTCGCTGCCTTCGGTCTTCGTGCTGGAGGACGGCAGGCCCAGCCTGCGGCTGGTGCGGGTGGGCTATCCGGTCGAGGGCGGGCTGATCTCGGTCATCTCCGGCCTCAAGGGCGGCGAGGAAGTGATCCTCAACCCGCCGGCCGACCTCGTTTCCGGCGGCGAATAGGCGGGGCGCGGGACCATGGCAGAACAGACCCCCACCCACGACGCCCCCGAAAGCGAAATCCAGCACCCGCTGGGGCTGGCGGGCAAGCTTGCCCAGGGCTTCATCCGCTCGCCGCTCTCGCCGCTGCTGCTGATCTCCTGTCTGGCACTGGGCATTCTCGGCCTG
>JALWJU010000424.1 GCA_026997055.1 Paracoccaceae bacterium
ACAGTGTTGACATGGACACGAAACACTGCGGACATCCTGCACGGGTCGCTTTTAAACAATTGATTTCTCGGAAGAATTTGGTTGCGGGGGCAGGATTTGAACCTGCGACCTTCAGGTTATGAGACCGGTGGTCCAAGTGTTGCAACGCTGTTTTGTCGCGATATTTCAATAGGTTGTGGCGCGCGAATTCGAGCGCATGGTATCGCCGCCAACGTAGCGCCATGCTCGGCCCGAAATCCGGATGTTCTCATGCCATTTACCGGCAATGTTGCGCCTGAGTTCCACGCGCAAGTTTTGTTGCGCATAGCCTTGATTGTTGCGCGTAAGGCGGTTTAACTGCGCATACATTGCTGCACAATCAGGGAAGCCCAATGGCACAGCACATCTCCGAGGCCGATCTTCGCGCGATCGAGAGCGCCGTGCGCAAGCACCCCGATGGCGCTTCTGCAAGCGAGATCTCCGAAGCCCTGAGCGCGAACCTGCCCCGGCGCACGCTGCAATACCGACTGAAGCACCTTGTGGATGCCGGTCGCCTGATCAGGAAGGGCAGTGGGCGGTGGGCACGGTACCATTCGCCCGCCGAACCTGCCGTTGGGGAAGTCGCCGTCGGCACCGGCCGGAACGGCGATGAGGAACAGGTTTCCATTCCGCTCTCTGCCCCCGGCATGGAGATCAGGGAGTACCTCGCCCAGCCTCCTGCCGCACGAAAACCGGTCGGCTACAATCGTGATTTCCTGGAATCCTACCAGCCCAACGTCACGACATATCTCTCGGAAGACGAACGTGCGCATCTGCAGGAGATCGGCCGACCCAACTTCGCCGAGCAACCGGCGGGCACCTATGCCCGGCACATTCTCGACCGGCTTCTGATCGATCTGTCATGGAATTCCAGCCGGCTCGAGGGCAACACCTACTCGCTGCTGGACACCAGACGGCTGATCGAGTTCGGGGAGGAAGCCGAAGGGCGCGCCCATCTGGAAGCCCAGATGATCCTGAACCACAAGGACGCAATCGCCTTTCTCGTCGATGCTGCCGAGGATATCGGATTCAACCGCTACACGATCCTCAACCTTCATGGTTTTCTTGCCCAGAACCTGCTGCCCGATGAATCCGCGGCCGGGAGGCTGCGCCATATCCCGATCGGCATTGAGCAATCAGTGTTTCATCCGCTTGAGGTGCCGCAGTGGATCGAGGAGTGCTTCGATCTGATCCTGGCAAAGGCGGCGGCGATTCAGGACCCGTTCGAGCAGGCCTTTTTCGTCATGGTGCAGCTGCCGTATCTTCAACCTTTCGATGACGTGAACAAGCGCGTCTCGCGCCTTGCTGCCAACATCCCCTTCATCAGGGCCAATCTCTCGCCCCTGTCCTTCAGCGACGTGCCACGTTCGATCTACACCGATGCCGTCCTGGGGGTGTATGAACTCAACCGGGTCGATCTGCTGAAGGATGTGTTCATCTGGTCCTATGAACGTTCGGCCGCTCGTTATGCCGCGGTCCGGCAATCGCTGGGCGAACCCGACCCGTTCCGCCTGAAACATCGTGAGGCACTGCGGCGGGTCATCAGCGAGGTCGTGCGAGAACGGATGAGCAGAAAGGCGGCCGTACGGCACATCGCATCCTGGACGGCGCAGAACATCGACCGCCCCGAACAGGAGAAATTCCGCGAGATTGCCGAGAGCGACCTCCTCGGCCTGCACGCGGGCAATTTCGCGCGTTACGGGATCAGGCCGGCCGAATTCGCGGCCTGGCAGGAGGTGTGGACGGCAGAGGAAGGGCGCCGTGAATCATAGAGTGGCGCTTGAGGGATCTGCCTGTTGGCAAGGAAAGCTTTTCGGCAACCGGAAACCGCCCTACTCCTCGGCATATGCCTGATGCGGGTGCGGAGGCTGGGAACCTGCTGGACCGCAATCCATCAGGTTGGGAGGCCAGCACCTTCATCCCCAGAAAGCCTGCCTGGCACCTGGCTGAGATGGCGAGCCGTACGGCCAGCGCGACTCGCTCCTGGCGGGGCCGAGGCCGGTGATAACGGCTTATGATATTCTCCGCAGGGGCGCCCAAAACCCGAGTCGGGATATAGCTGGCCGAGCCAGTCCCAAGAACTGCCGTACCGTTTGTTGACAAGGGGTTGCAGATTTTTCACGATCTAGTGGTGAATAATCATGCTCAAAAACTATCAGTCGCTGATTCGAATGAAGCAATTTGCAAAGTTTTGATGTCCGGCAAGTACGCTGGGCGGTCACTATACCTGACGTTTGATGCTCAAGAGACCAAGGAAATCGGGAAGTTGCTCGGTGTCGACGAAGTCCACGTCGAGGAACTGTGCGCGAGCCTTGTTGGAGAGGCTCTTGATAAGGGGAGAAATCCCTTCCTGACTGCGTGCCGCGAAGCCCGGCTATGGACCTCGGAAGGAATGCTCGGCCCGCCTCCATTCGTCACGCTCTTGCATGTTATGTCTCACGCTGCCGAGCTCATGGCCAACGACGGCGAGTATGCGGCAAACGCTTACTACCCGCGGCTAGCTAACTTAATCGGGATACCGGCAGGGAACCTTCGGTCACATGGCAAACAGACGGAGCTTTTCTGGCGGCTTCTAGAGACCTGGCTCGCCGAAAACGACTACGAGCTGGGTCGCCCGACTGCCTCGGCGAGGGGCACCTGGAAGTACGTTGGGTTGGCAATGTCGCAGGCGATCGTTCGCTCTGCGGATCGCGCAGCGATGCACGATCTATTCAACACCTATGGTTTCTCCAGCGGAGATCAACTTACGTCTGCCGACATTTTCCCCTACGTGGACGATTGGATGCGATCGAGCGGGTCAACGCCACGCCTCCGCAAGGCATGGGAGCAGAAAGACTTGCGCGGTCGCATTTGCGAGATTGTGATCGACGAGCTTCAGGATTGGTCAACCAGCTCTCTCGGCTCCTCTAGTATCGGACATAAAGAAAGATCCCATCGGCTCTCTCTCATCGCGCAAGTGCTGCCATCCTTTCCCAAGCCACGGCTCTTGCTTCATCTCGGTCGGGGCATTGAATTGAGCCAACCGCTTACCGGCCTCGAAGACGATATTGGTAATTCGTTCAGCCTTTCGAATTCTGTCTTTGGTGCGTTTGCCACGGTTTCACCAAACCCCATGGGGCGCGCAAACAGCGGGTTGGCGAGGAGTTTCTCCGTCACCGGCGGAGACCATCGTCTGCAATGGAGTTCTGGCCCGGTAATTCCGCTCGTGAAGTCGACTGAAGGTCCATACTGGACACAGGTCGCGCGCATTAGGATTGCAACGGACGTCCTTGTCCTGGTGCGTGACAAGCAGTCCCTCGTGGAAGGGTTGGAACGCTTACTCGCAGAGACCTCGACGGGCGAGGCGACCTACCTTACCCCAGAAGATCTCGACGGAATTCCGCACGGGTGGAGGCTGTACAAGGACGTACGGATAATCCGGACAACCGATAGTGAAGTGAAAACCGATCTAAAGAACTTGGTTCCCCTGTCAGAAGAGTCGGGATTCGTCATCACAGGTGGATTGCAAGTTACGCGGGGTATTTGGCATTCGAAAGCGCCCCCAAACGTCAACTTTGTCGCGGATACCGGGCCAACTCGGCTTGAAGCTCACCGTCCGAGCGACGGGGGGCTCCGGTTGGTCCGCGAGGCCCAATCAGCTTCACGGACTTGCGGCCTGTCGATGCGAGATCTTAAGGATGCGAGCTACACGGTACGTGGGTTCAAGTCTGGCAAGCAAACCGGCGAAACCCTCGTGGTGCTGCGGTCAGCTGAACGGGCGCGGCCCCTTGATCGCCAGATGGTTGGGCAACTTGCCCATGGGGCGATATTCTCGGCGGCCGAGTTTCCTCAGGAGGGTTCCGCTTCAACGATCCGGGGCAACATTGTCTGCCCAAAACCGCCTGCAACGGAGCCAACTTCAGTTGTGGAACCACGGGAGGGGGCGCAGATTCCGTCTGGAGACGGCTCGACGGAAGACGGAGAAAGCGACTTCGTTAACGAGGATGGCTCGGTCGACGAACCTGAATCGTGTGCCGGCCGAGGCTACCATTACTGGAAATGTGAATCCCCTCCCCATCGGGTGCCGATGTCCACCCCGCTCAAGATGGAATGCAAGGACTGTCACCAGGTGGTCATCGCAAGAAAACGCGGGCGCAGGAAGCAAAATGTCGAGGCAGCCACTATTCCCATCGCGCGCAGAATCGCCCGCGGAAAATGGGAAGGAAAATCGAGTAACGCGGACATCGACTTCGATTTGCTGTTCGATGCGCTTTGCTTCCTAGGCTCGGGATCTTGGGGAAGAATTGACCGGCTACTCGTGGGGCACGATATCCCTCCGTGGGCAATTGGCGAGATGGCAGCTGCATGGTCATCCTTGGGCTTGATCGACGTAGCATATGCACCGGGGACACATCGCCCAAGGAAATGGAGTGTTCCGCCTCCAACGATTTGCATAACCGGAGATGGTCGGGGCTACTTTTCAGGATTTCGATGCGACCCACTCATCGAGTTGACACTTGAAGAGGTCGCAAATCTTGGTGGCTCTTCATTGAAGACGGAGCAAGACGGGGCGCCATGCCATTGGGGCATTCGCAACGTCGATTTTTCTGATTTGGCCGAACGCGTAAGGCCATTGGAAGATCCGCTCGGGAGGCCATTCTCGATGGTTGAGCGCCCCGAAATTGACTTGGTAAGAGCCGCGTTTTCGGTCGCTGGGCTCGAAGCGTCGCTGCTTCCCATCTCGACGGGTTCATCTCTCCGCAACCTCCAGCGTTTCGACATCGAGGGTGCGCGATGGCGCCTGGTCGATGCGGTGTCTGGCGAAGGTGCCTACCGTTTTGACCACGGCGGTAGGGTCTATGTTTACCGTAGCCCCAATGGGCGCGAATTCATGGGCCCCCAACAGGTGATTAAGCTTTTGGCGGCTAGGCAAAGTGGTAGGCGTCTTCACCGTTACGACGAGCATTCCCGGCAATTTTCTTCCACGCGGGGAGCCGAGCCGGTTGGCCTGCTTGCCCGTGCATTGGTAGCCTGCAGCGGTCAGCTTCCGCGAAAAGGCGACGACGGCATCACCACTTATGAAAAAGTCGCGCCGGAAGTCGGCCGCGCAGTGCTTTATAACCTTTACTCGAGGAAGATGATCGAATGAGACAGGCCACCCCGACGCGTGTTCAGAACTACATTCGAGAGGCATACCTGAAGTACTACGACTCCGCCTTTTGGATGCGCGATGATGGTATCATGGCGGAGCGCCGTAAACTACTCCAAGCGGACGGTGTAATGGCACAAGAACCCCTCCTGGAAGCCGTTCCCCAGTACCCTTCGGTTGAAGCCATCGAAGAGGCATGCAAACGCGCTGGGCTAAGCTCAGAAACCGCTTCAAGACTAGGTCCGCTGGTATTTGGCTCCGACAAATCTATCAAGCTTCGTCAGCACCAAGCGGAAGCGCTCGTCGCTGCAATGGTCGGAAATGAACTGGGCCAGAGAAATGTCGTAGTGACCTCCGGTACCGGATCGGGGAAGACGGAGAGCTTTCTTCTCCCCATCTTGGCGGGAATACTGGAAGAGCGTGTAAGAAAGGGCAAGCGCGGCCCGATAAAGCCTTGGTGGGAGAAAGATCTCGAGCGCCACGACACGTCCTGGAAACACAGCCGATCGCTCGCTAGCAACACCTCGGACGCGGCAATCCGTGCCCTTGTCCTATACCCGACCAACGCTTTGGTTGAGGACCAGATCTCGCGCTTACGTGGCGCGGCCATGCGGGGAATCGAGGAAACCGGAGAACCTATTTTCTTCTTCGGAAGGTATACCGGGGCGACGCTTGGTACAACTTACTTTCCACCGGGAACCCTAAAGGCAAGTGACCGCGGAAAGATCAATAAAATCTCGAAAGAAATCCGGGATATTGCCCGGGAGGCCACAGAGCTCAAACATTCCCTCGAAGCGGCCGGCAAGTCACCGACCGAGATCTTGGAGGCGGCCAGCCAGTTCCAAGACCCATACTGCGGCGAGATGCTCACGCGGTGGGACATGATCTCGGCGCCGCCGGACATTCTCATCACGAACACGAGCATGCTGAACATCATGCTGCTTCGTGATGTCGAAGTCCCTATTTTCGAAAAGACGCGAAAATGGCTCGAGGCCGACGAGGCAAACCACTTCAGCTTGGTCGTCGACGAACTACACAGCTATCGCGGCACGCAGGGAACAGAGGTTGCCTTGGTGGTCCGGAACCTACTGGACCGGCTAGGACTGGGACCCGACTCGGCCCAGCTTCGTTGCATAGGAACAAGTGCATCCTTGGACCCGGAGAGCGGAAAAGAGTACTTGGAACAGTTCTTCGGCGTTGACCGAAAGACCTTTGTAATCCTGCCGGGCCAACCCGAGGATTTCAGCGCAAACCTTCCCGTGGAAACGGATGTTCTGGAACGCAATCTTGCCCTCCTAAATTCCGAAGACCCGGAGAAGGTAAAGGCCGCTTCGGAAGATATATGTAAGCATTTTTCACCACGGATTGCACTTGCCGCCGCATGTAATGAAGCTGGATCGCTCGTCTCGTCAGCAGGAGGTGCCGGAGACTCCGCAGTAATAGTCCGGCCAGCGAAGCTATCTAAAATTGGAAAATCCCTTTTCGGGGCGAGAAGCTCGCACGAGCTTCTTGATGCAATCATGATCGCGGCAGCGCATGAAGACCGAGGAACCTGGGAAAAACCCAAGCCGACTTTCAGGTCGCACATGTTCATGCGCCAAGTGCAAGGTATTTGGGCATGTTCGAACCCTGAATGCACCGAGGTAGAGAAGGAATTCAGGTCGAGGGGGCGGAAGATTGGCCGCCTCTTCAAGTCACCCGCGTTGAAGTGCGAGTGTGGCGGTCAAGTCCTGGAGTTACTGTACTGCTACGATTGTGGAGAAGCCTTCCTCGCGGGCTTCGTAGTCCCATCCAGTAGCGAAGCGCTGAAGGATCAGATCTTCCTGGAGGCAACGAAATCAGTGGAGGGCGGCGGATATCCCGGCATGGTCTACGAGCGACCACACTCCGAGTTTAGGTGGTACTGGCCGGGCGGCCAAATCCCTGCCGGGTCATCGCGTTGGACACACGGGTTTCCCGGGGAGGGTGGATCAGGAACCTTCCAGTTCCAGACTGCTCGGTTCGATCACCACCTAGGGCTGCTGGTACCCGGTGACCCCGAGCCCACGGGTGTCGTGTTAACCATCCCACCGGACCTTCCCGAGGGGCGCACCGTTGCTGGGCTCCCCGAGACCTGCCCCCATTGCCTGAGCTCCTACAGCTCACGAAACCAGCGAGACCTGAAGGCTTTCTACCGCGGCACGGTCCAAACTCCCATCCGCGGGTTGCGCACCGGCTTGAATGTGACAACCCAGCTGATTGCCGACCGCGCGATGTTGTCGGCCGGTGACGGAGCAACTGCCGAGAAGATGATCGCATTCACGGATAGCCGTGACGATGCCGCCGACTTGGCCGCCGGACTAGAACTGCATCATTTTCGAGACCTGGTGAGGCAGCTTGTCTTCAAGCAGTTCTCAGGCGCGGCCATCCTTACCTGCGCGGAACTCCAGAAGATCATCCAAGCAGTGAAAAATGGCGATCCAGATGCCGTCGCAAAACGAGACGCCGCGAACGAGAAGACCCCAGGAATCTATGAAGCCGCGGTAAAGATCGCGTTCGGAGTGGACGAGGAAGCAGATAGGGAGCTGGCCGCAAGGCACGATGCAGCCGTTGAGAGCGGATCCATCGCGTGGTCGGCCCTGATGATCGCGCTTCGGGAATCCCTGGTCGCTCTTGGTCAGAATCCAGCAGGGACGGACGCGAGTCGTGCCACTGACCGCCCCGACGGCGGTGGGACGCCCTGGTGGAAGTTCTTCGATCCCCCGGAAGGTGCAACGTGGGCACCACTCGATGCAGCTGCCGCGAGTGATGGCCGCCGTGAATTCATGGCGCACCTATCTAGGACGGTAGCTTCTTCTCTCTTCGACCAAGCGGGCCGAGATCTTGAGTCGATGGGGACTGCAACCATCGAGCTTGACTCGGAATGCGGCGCAAAGCTCGGAATGGACGATGCATTGGCCAAGGGGATAGTCGGCAACATCATCCGGATCCTAGGGCAGGCACGGTTGCTCGAAGGCGAAAGGACGCGCGCTTCGACGAATCCTCCGAAACAAGTCACGGAGTATCTCGAAAAGCTCGCGCCCTTGGTAAACCGACAACCGGGCGAACTCGCGGAAACTATCAAGGAGCTTCTTCTCCAAAAGAACGCGTTGACCGATCAATGGCTCCTTGCAATCGGTCGGTATGCTTCGTTCCCACTAAAGCTGGTTCCGAGAGGCGAACGGACCCTGAAAAGGTGCGTAAAATGTGCAAAGTCCACCATGGTAACCCCCTTGAACGTTTGCACGACACCCCACTGCGACTCGCGCGATTTCGTCGACGTTCCCAACCCAGATGAGGACTACTATGCCTGGGTTTCACGAGAACCCGTCCACCGAATGTCCGTCGCTGAGCTGACCGGCCAGACGAAACCCATGTCCGAACAGAGAAAAAGGCAGCGCCTGTTCAAGGGCCAAGCGTTCGTTGGCGAGGAACACGAGGTCACGCATGGCCTCGATGCCCTGTCAGTCACGACAACAATGGAAGTCGGCGTCGACATCGGCTCCCTGAAACTTGTCATGATGGCGAACATGCCACCCCAAAGGTTTAACTACCAACAACGGGTTGGTCGAGCTGGTCGAGCCGGACAGGCATTCTCTTACGCAATAACCATCTCTCGCGGTGCCGCTCACGACGACTACTACTTCAACAAGCCAGAGCGCATGACCGGGGATGTCCCGCCTCAGCCCGAGCTAGACCTCTCCCGGCCAGAGATCATTCGACGCGTTTCGACAGCGGAAGCGTTGCGTCGTGCATTTGGCAGCCTTTCAAACCCGCCAGCGCGAAGCCCGGAGAGCGCGCATGGCGCTTTTGGCTCCGTCGACGAATGGTTTCCGACTTACCGCGCGAGTATTTCGAACTGGCTGTCGACGTCGCCGGAAGTTAACGAAATCGTGGAAAGGCTTTGTGCTTATACGCCGCTTGAGCGCACGGCCCAGGCCGATGCGATCGTGTCTTATCTTCGGAACGAACTCATCACGAAGATCGGTGAGTGTGTTCAAAGCAGTCAGTTCATCCAAGCCGAACTTAGTCACCGGCTGGCAGTTGCAGGCCTACTCCCGATGTTTGGGTTCCCAACGCAGGTGAGAAGCCTATTTTGGGACAAGATGGCGAACCGGGCAGAAGACACCGTGATCAGCGACCGCCCCCTCGATCATGCAATTTGGGCCTTTGCACCAGGTTCGGAGATACCAAAAGACAAGCGGTTATACACGGCTTGCGGCTTCGTCCTACGCCGAGACGGCTTCCAAGGCGTCGTGAATGAAGCCGCTCCGCTCGGTGCCTCCTTACCCTACTGGAGGTGCACGGAAAAGGCGTGCGGGACAATAGCTCAAGGCAATGCCGAGACCTGCCACGTCTGCGGGAATCCTGCGCAGACATTCCCCCTATACCAGCCGAAAGGCTTCATGGCACACTGGAAGGCCAGGGACTACGATGGCCAACGTCAGCGCGGCCCCGCGCTTCCTCCACCAGTTCGCGCATTCGATCAGGCCTACGATCCATCAAGCAGTTGTGGCCCAATGCTCCTAGCACTCGGACAAGGACAGGTCGCCCTGATCAACGATAACGGCGGCGATCTATACGAGTTCACCCAAGAACCGCATGACAAGGTCACGGTCCGTGACAGCTCGCTTTATCGGGATGGCAACATGTTCACGGGCGTAGGGGGGGAAGTAATTGATCGCGGGGCCATCGGAGCGGTCTTCACGACCGACGTGTTGAGCTTCTACTTTGACGGCGCACCCGGCGTGGGCAACGCGGGCGTTCTTGACGTTGTCGAACAAAGGTCCGCGCGCGCCGCCATCGCCTCCTTCGCCGAGTTCGTGAAGCTCGCGATTTCCACCGAGCTGGATATTGACCCAGAGGAGTTTCGTTCCGGCCGCCAGCGCTTGAAGCTTGATGGGCGCGCCTGTGAAACGGAGCAGGTTTTCATCGCGGATAAGCTGGAGAACGGCGCGGGGTATTCCCGATGGGCCGCGAAACCCGAGAACATGCGGCGCTCACTCGAGCGGTTCTTGGATGGAGACGATGGCGTCGGGCGATCTTGGCAGGACGACGCCCATGCGCGAGACTGCGATTGTTCGTGCCCAGACTGCCTGAGAAGCTACGCCAATCGTTTCATACACGGCCTGTTGGATTGGCGCCTCGCGCTCGACCTCGCAGACCTAGCGCTGGGACGTGGACTCGACACGGGAAGGTGGCTTGGAGGTCCAGAGGATCGAGCGGCACAATCGTTCAAGGCTTTTTGCGATAGCACGGGTCTTCCCGTCGAAATTGATTACGCGGAAGGTCTCACGGCAATCGTTTCTGGTGCCAATGCTCTAATTCTCGGCCATCCACTTTGGCACACCCGGGAGGGCCTGTGGCAACCCCAGCAAGTTGATGCCCGAAATGAACTACGCGCGAGGGGCATCGAGGCCAAGTGCGTCGATGTGCGCGACTTCGCTGCCCGCCCTGCCGTCTACTACATGGAGCTTCGCACGTGATCGAGATCATCGGACAACACGGCACCCCCGAATACGACGCGGCCCTAAAGATCCGTGCGGCTCTGAATTCCTATTGGCCGGGAATAGACAAGTCGCCAGCCGATCTAGACCACGTTAAGATCGCGGTGAATACCAAGTTGGCTGGGTACAAGGTAAGCGACATCGACATCGTAATTGCGGCCAAGTTTGCCCGAGGACGGTATTTTGTACCGAAATCAACCCTAAAAGACAAGGACGGGCGCAGGATCGTCGGGGCTAAGATTCGGGTCTTCTCTCTCGTGGCCGCCATAGAGGTCAAGGGACATGACGCGCGTGGATTGAACATTAGCAACGGTGGCATCAATGTAACTTACAAGGGCGGATCGAAGAGCGCGACAGATCAAAATGATGCTCAGGCACAGGCGCTAAAGAGTTACTTCAGTGATCTCACGCGTCAGAACCCGTGGGTGTATCGTTCGGTACTCCTCACTGGCATCAACGAACTTCCAAGGGATCGAGGACGCCGGGTTCCGGATGCCGGTGCCGTGGCGGCGAACTTTGATTTCGCAACCTTGCTTTGCGCGATGGTAGGGATCCATGGTGTCGGCAAGATCGGAAACGAGTACACGATTTCGTCCGCCAAGCCGAACACCATGGAAACCATACTGTCCGCCTCCATCTTTCGCCGGGTGGTACCATCGAACCTCGACCGAAAAAAGATGGATCGGATTGCTGCTAGACCACCGGAAGCGCTGGAACTTGCCGGCCGGATCGGTGCGGAACGGGTTCACCTCCGCGGTGAAGGTGGAACTGGCAAAACCGTTCTGCTGGCACAGGCGGCGCACGAAGGCTTCAGGTCGCATGGAAAACGCTCGCTGTTTCTGACCTACAACCACGCCTTAACCGCCGACATTCAAAGGCTTCTAGCCCTACTCGGAGTTCCTAGCAGTGGCGAGTCCGGGGGCGTGGATGTCCGAACCGTGATGTCTTTCATTTACTCCTGGTTACGAAGGCTTGGCGCAATTGGCGCTGATGAGGACTTGGACTTCGACCGGTACAGCGAACACTGCACGAAGGCTCTGGAATTCTTAGAGGCCGGGCTCTTGACCGACGAAGACATTGCGCGGGCAAAATCCAGCAACTTCGAAGAATTCGATTACGATGCCATCCTCGTTGATGAAGCGCAGGATTGGCCGCAACCAGAAGCGGACCTACTTGTCAGGCTATACGGGGGCAACCGAATTTCCCTGGCAGACGGGATTTCCCAGCTCGTGAGGGGCACGGCCACGGACTGGCGGTCATCCGTTCGTGATCGTGAGGGTACAAAGAATCTCGCGCTCCATGAATGCTTGCGCATGAAGAACAATCTCGGGCAATTTTCGAATCTCGTTGCCGAACAAGCCGGCCTAAATTGGCAAATTACCCCGAACTCGCAGGCCGCGGGCGGAAGAGTCATCATTCGAGACGGATTCTTCCACGAGATGCCGGACTTGCATCGGGATCTCTTGACCAAGGCGGCGGATGATGGATGCGAGCCAATTGACTGCCTTTACTGCGTTCCTGCCTCGGGAGTTCAAACGCGCGGGAATGGCCGAGCTAGCATCCTTGGCATTGCAATGGAAGATCGGGGGCTTTCTGTTTGGGATGGTGTTGACCCTATCGCGCGTCGTGACTACCCCAGATCCACCAAGGACAACCGGATCGTTCAATACGATTCCTGTCGAGGCCTCGAAGGTTGGGTGGTCGTTCTCGACTCCTTGGACGACTTTTGGGAAGCCAAGTACCGTGTTGCTCTTGCGGAACCACCTGTTTCGAGTATCCCAATGAGTCCAGAGGAGCGAGCGCGGCGGGTAGCATGGACGTGGTGCATGATGGCATTCACTCGGCCCATCGACACACTCGTAATTACTCTCAAGAATCGCGGAAGCGAGGTCTCACAGGCATTGAGTCGCATCGCAGAAGCCAACCCGGACCTCGTCGATGTACCATGATCCACTTGCTGGATGAAAGTTCAGATGGGTGAACGATTTCGTAACATTTTCTCTAGAAAATCGTTTCATGCGTGTTTGGAAACTCGAAGCCTGCTGGGATGAAGAGCGGATCGCGTGCCGCTGGGGATATGCACTCGCCGTTTCGGCCGAGGAAGCACTTGCCCTGTGCAAGGCCACGAGCGGACTTCCCCTGAATTTCGTACACGAGAAACATCCTGCCATGCTTTGGCCGGGGGAACCCGGGAAACGGGTCAGTTGGAGCTAAGCGCTCCCTTCGACCTACAACGGGAGAAAACAAGGCAAGCCGAGCATCCCGGCCTCCGTGCCGTGCAGACCAGACTTCCGAAATCTAACACTGACCAGTTTATCTCGATAGGCTGTTGTCCCTTCACGAGCCAATGAGCAGCCTCCTGTAGCCAAGGGTCGTGGCGAATATCGGCGAGTCGACGGGGGCGGATGTATCTCTCGAGCAGCCTTGCCATGTTGACATCGAGCAAGGGCCGCGGCTGGCCATGCTGGAACAAGAGAATTGCGTTTTGGACATACTGGCCCACGGCCGGCACCGAGGAAAGCTCGGCGGGGTCATCCGGGAAAACCCCGCCCCTGCCGCTAGCGTAGGAAGCAAGCCCTTTAAGCGAAAGCGCCCTGCGTTTCCAAAGTCCGATCGGCCGGAGCAGTTCCTCAAGGTCCTCGGTTCGTGTTTCCGCGATATCCGCCCAACTTCGAAATCGCGAGAAGAACCCCTCGTAAATACCGGCCACGGTTTCCGCGCGTGTTCGCTGGAGGAGAACCTCCACACAGATCCTCTCGAAAGTACCGGTCCCCGGTGTGCGCCATGGCAAGCTGCGGCCGTGTTGCGCGTACCACTGCAAGAGATGACGCCGCAGGCGGGTAATCCGTTGTTTTTCCCCGCGCGTCAGGGGATCAGGCGAAGACATGGACTTCCGGTGGCGGAAAGAGGGCATCGAAATCCGAGGGATGGATCTTGAACAGGTACCCGTGATCGCGCACGCGCCGCGGCCCCTTCTGTGACATCAAGTAGTCCACGGAAACAACCCCACCCTCGAGAAGGGCGTCGAGGTTCCTTGCCCTTGGCTCCTTCGTGTGGACCACCCGGACATAGTGAAATTCCTCGCTAGAGCCTCTCCCCCGCGTTTTAGCCTCGACCCAGAAGGTCTGGGGATGTTTGTCTTGTAGACGGGTGCGGAGCTTGTCCATTTCCCAAGTCGTAACATGGGTCTTGGTCAAGGTATCCGTGTCGACATGGTTCTGTTTCAACCAGTCTTTCACGGAATCTACCTCTAGAATAAATCCAGTGGAGTTTGGTTTTAACGCGTTTATCTCGCAGTTTAGCCGCAGCTTTCCATCGCGAAAGTAGCCGTATGTCGATAGCAGGTTCCACGCGTTTTCTATTGGGCTTATCTTCCAATTTGGAGCCTGGGAAAAAAGGGTCACGCGGTTCGGATTTTTCGTCTTCAGGCGTTTTGCCTTGATCTCGATGCCCTTGAAGTCTGGCTCCTTGCTCGAGTTTGCGGCAATGCCTAGCAGGGTTTCAAGCGTCATCCCCACGCCAGTGTCGCCCGGTCGCAAGGTTGGAACAAACCCTCGCCCGGAAATCTCCCGGATCCGTTCAAGGAGCTCGACGACAGCGGGTTCCGGCGCGATCTTGCCCACCCGTGCCGCGATCTCGAAAAGAGGCGTGCCCGGCTTGTTGATCGAGTTCAAGATTTCAGCGCGGCTACAGTTTACCACGTAAAGCGTGTCGTCCTGAACGATCAGGGCGAGAAGATTGTACGGCTCCGCGTACTTCCCAAGCCGACTGAACCAAATGCGCGGGTCTCCCTTCTTCGTCATCGGTCGGTAAAGCGAAACCGTTGTCTTCTCGAGGCCCCTAGGTCCAACGAAGAAAACCCTCCTCGTCACCTTTGCATCGGGACCCTGCTCCTGGGAGTCGTAGTCATGAAATCCCGCATCGACGAGGTATCGGCGGACGTTGCCGGTCGCATCGATAATCGATTTTTTCATGCCGGTGGGCGTGGGAACGAGCAGGCCGACATCCAAGTCGTACTTGTTGAAGGTCTTCAGGACCTCGCTGATACTCGTGTCGCTCTTCTCAAGCATCGTCACCTAGGGCCGCATCGAGGATTCTCTTGAAATGTTTCCCGACCTTCTCCGCGAGGCCAACCGGAACAGCATTGCCAATTTGCGTGTATTTCGGGACCTCGCGATCGAATATGCCTTCCAGAGGGTTCCCGGCCCGGCGCAGGCCACCCGTCGTGCGTTTCCCGGCAAAACGATACCAGTCGGGAAAAAGTTGCAAGCGCGCCCATTCCCGCACGGTCAGGATTCGCGGCTGGAGGTAGTGCACGTAGTCGTCTGGCAACGAGGTCGCGGTAATGTTGGGTTCGCCGTTGCCCCACCTAGGCTTCAGGACACGTTGCGAGAACTTCCGCGTCTTGTACTCGTCCGGGATTTCGCCATTGTTCTGCAGCATGTGGTCAAACTTCGCGACAACGGTTGCCTTGTGCTTGCTGTATTCCTGCTCAGTCAGCACTACCCGGCGCTTCGAATACCATGGCGGTGCACTGCGGAGGCGTTTTTGAATAGGCGTGCGCGCTGGCCGAGGGTAGGCAGTGGTTTCGAACTTTCCACGTGGAAAACTGCCCGATCGCAGGACATCGGCGACAGAGGGGTCAACGAGATCGCCAAGAAGGTCCACGAGGTCCGGGTAAGTCCCCGGGTTGCCTCTGGGCAAAAAGCCGCATTTCACCGCATCCTCGGGATCAGCTCCCGGGTCGAGGAAGGGACATGCCTCCAGAATGTCCTTGCGGATACCGACGAGAAGAACGCGCGGGCGGTTCTGTGGAACGCCGTAATCCTTCGCGTACACTAGGGACCACCTGACCTCGTATCCGGGAATCCTCCGGAACTCGGCTTTCACGTCGGGAAAAATCAATTCACAGCCGCTTTTCGTCCACTTGGCATTCAGCAATCCCCGCACGTTTTCAAACAGGAAGATACGCGGGCGCAGCCGGCGAATGACCTGCGCCATGCGCCCATACAGGTGGTTCGACGGAATCTCCTTGCGGTCAACAGCGTAGGAACGACGGATCCCGATTCCAGAGTAGCCCTGGCAAGGCGGCCCACCCGCCAGAACGTCCAGTGTGCTACCCCCACCGGTGGCCGGGTTAGCCCTGTCTAAAGGAACAAAGTTTATTTCGGGAATACTGGCCAAGTCCGAAACCAAGGCATCAAGACGCTTCCCCTTGAGGCTCTGTGCGTCTCGGCAATGAAGCGCCTCGTTCTCTGAGAATTTCATGCCTCCCAGCTCGTGATGCCTATTTTGTAGGTACGTAGCCAGGGCATCCTTGTCTAGCTCGTTCACGAATACAGGGGTAAAGGATGCGTTTTCGAAGCCGAGAGAAAGGCCGCCACAGCCTGCAAACAAGTCAACCATCGTGTAAAATCGCGACCCATGGGATCGCCGCGTCTCCGGTCCAACTCTTTCAATCGTTCCAGCTATATCACCCTGTAACATCGTGCCGCTCCCGTGATTCTTTACACCCGTTGACTAACACATGTAGTATGCAAGGTCCAGGTGGAAACCACATCTGGGAATACTCTACCGGGATCACCTAGTTGCCGCGACTTTTCCAATCCAGCACCGCACGGTTCTCCCCCGGCCCGGTCACGCCCAGCGCCAACTCGGCCTCAGTCCCCACATCTGCCACCCCGGGGCTACCTGCACGCAGCCCCCGCAATGCCTCGATGTTCCGAACCACCTGCGGCGTCCTTGCCAGCGTTTCGGCAAGCGACGCCTGAAACGCCTGCGCCTTCACCTGGTGGCGGGCGCCGAAATAGAAGCTGACGATGGCGCCGAGCAGCCACCACAGCGGCTCGGGGACAAGGGCAAGGCCCTGCATGCGCGACGAAAACCAGACCGGGTTGACCATCGCGGAGCCGATCAGGAACAGCACGCCCAGCGCCATGGCGGGCCGCGGCAGGCGGTTGAGGCCATCGATCATGCGGTCGAACAGGCCGCGCTGCTGGCTGAACTCGGCGCCGAACTGATCAAGCGCCGCGGCCCGGTACTCGGCCGTGCGCCGGGCCTCCGCCTCGGCGTTCGGACGGAAGGTCTCGACCGTCTGACGCACATCCTTCAGCCCGCCGCCGAACAGCCAGCCGAACAATCCCTCGATCAACCCCATGCCTTCACCCTTTCCGCAAACTCGGCCTCGGTCATCCGGTACCGGGGCCGCATGAATTCCTCCGCCCGCCGGATCCACCCTCCCTTGGTGCCGGCCCGGGTACGGGCGAACTTGCGCAAGCGCGGCTTGCGGTCGGCCAGGCGGAAGTAGTAGTTGCGCCGGGCAATGGCATAAGCATCGACCAGGTACTGCCCAGCCTTATCATGGGCACGCTTAGCTGCCTCGGCGGTGACCGGCCCGATCAGCCCGTCCACCGTCACCGGCTCATCGAACTCGGCGAGCAGGCGCTGCAGGATGCGCACGGCGTTGCTGCCGGCATTGACCTGCATGTCGAAGACGGAAGCGTGCAGCGGCTCGGGCAGCAGGTCGATGCGAGGCCCGTGGAAATACCGCTCCCTGAAGATCCGCACGGCATCCGCTCGGGTGAGCGCCTTCATGTCTTCGACCGTCACCCGCCCGTCACCGGTCTTGTCCAGCCCCAGTGCGCGCATGGTGCCGATGGTCACACCGTATTTCGTGGCGCCGCCCGGGTCTGCAGGATCGTTCACGAAGCCACCCTCGCGCGCAACGATCTCGCGGGCAATCTCGTCCACGTTCATGTTCATTCTCCAATTCCGAAGATCTTCAGCTTCACCGCCACGCCTGCGATCAGCGCGAGCAGCAGGCCGGTGGTGACGAGCCGCACGGCGGTCTGCCAGGCGGTGCGCCGCGCCATGCGCAGGCTCGCGAGCAGCGTGCGCAGGTCGCGGATGTCGACGGCGGCTTCGGGCCCCTCGAGGCCGACATCGGCGAGCGCCTTGCGCGCCCCCTTCTCGGCGGCACGTGCCAGGATGGCTTCGAAATCCTCCTCGGGCATGCGGACGAATCCCGCGTCTTTCGACGGTGGGGTCATGGTCGTTTCCTTCTGGTGATTGGAGATCAGGCGACCGGCGCGGTCGGCAGCAGGTACTGGATCGCGATGCGCACATCCCCGCCGGTGAAGTTGCCGCCATTGGCGGTGAGGACAATCGGCGTAGGCGCATAGAAGGCCTGCGGGCCGATGACGCCGACATTGGTGCTGCCGGCCTCCACGCCAAGCGAGCCGCCGAACTTGGCCGGCTCGCCAGCGATGCCGCAATCCCAGAAGGTGGCACCGGAAATTGCCGTCACCGTGCGGGTCGAGACCGCCAGCACGATGGCCCGGTCGGGAATGGCGATGGTGGAGGTGACCGAGGCGCCGGAGAGCCCCGAGAGCAACTCTTCGTCCACGTGCAGCCCGATGGACGATCCGCTCGGTCCCCGGGCCACCTCGACGGCCGGGCCGCGCACCAGCAGACCCAGGGCCACATCGAGCTTGAGCCACGCCCCGCCCATGCGCACCAGCAGTGCCCCCTCATCCTCCACCCACACGCGCCATCCCTCCTGCGGAGAAAGTCGAAACCATGCACCACCCGTAAACAGCGCCACTTCGCCGTCCCACCCGGCCCATGCGCCGGTGGCGCCAGCCGCCACGATGTAACGCTCCCCCTCGGCCGGGCTGGCCGGAGGTACGGTCAGGTCTCGGTTTTTCACCGTGAGCTGCACCAGCCCATCGAGCCGGGCCAGCGCCTCGTTGACGGTGACATGCTTCTGGGCCTGGGCGGCGGCGAGAAATGGCAGGGCAAGGTTGGGGGTGGTCATGAGGCGGCCTCCGTGACGGTGAGGGTGGTGACAAGCGGTACGCCGCGGCCCAGCGCGCCGATCTGGGTGATGCGGACATCAAGGCTGGCGACAGGGCCACTGAAATCGGTGGTCTGCATGCTGGCGGTGTACGTGAAGGCCGGCGTGGTCAGCCCGGTGACGGTTCGCACCACGGCGCCACCGTTCAGGATTTCCAGATCATAGGCCTCGCTGGCCTCCGACATCGGCACCTCGGTCAGTACCCAGCTGTCGGCGGCGAGCGCCCGGTCGCGGCGCAGCCAGCGGATGGCGAGATCGCCGTTCGCCTCGCGCCGCATGCGGGGCTGGGCCGGGGCAAAGGGCATCAGGCCCCGGCCGTTCGGTGTAAACGCAAGCGCCTGCATGATGGGATCGGAGGGCGCGGCAGTACCCGGCCCGATGCGCCAGTTCCAGGGGATGCCGAGATCGGCCTCGGCGATCGACAACTGCTGGACGGCGGTGTCGAGGATGACCACCCTCGCGCCAGTGGGCGCCGGATCGCCCATGGCATCTTCCGTGCCCCGCTGGCCGCGCAGCAGGCGGGTGAGGCGGTAGCGCCCGGTCGAGACCAGTTCCGCGTTCCCGAACTGGACGATCTCCCAGACATCGCTCGCACTCTCGACCGCCAGCACGTTTGCGCCGTTCAGAAGCTCGGTATCGGTGACCGAAGCCAGCGTGCCTGACGACAGGTCCACCAGCAGCTCGCTGCCCATGTCGAAGCGGTCCACGGGGCCGACAGGAAGATCAGCCGCTAATGCGCCCATGCGCGCCGGTGCGCCGATGGTGTTGAGCAGTTGGAAGCCCGAAGTGTCCGCACTGCGCCAGACTGCGCCGGTGCCGTACCAGGGCCTCGCAAACACCGCCGCATTCAGGCGATGCGCTGGCACGCCGTCGGCCAGTTGCGGCAGGTCCATGAGCGCGACCTCGGCCGGGCCGAAGACGTTGGGGGTGGAAAGCTGTGGCGCGCGACCCTTGCCCGGCGGAAGATCGTAGAGGGCGGCATCGGTGCGGATCGCCTCGATGGCACGCGCACCTGCATCGGCGATGCGGGTAAGGCGGTAATCCACTTTCCGCCCGTCATGCTCCAGCGCAATCACGTCGCCCGCGTCGAGCGCCAGCATTGACGGGGGCAGCCGGGCGGTCAGAGTCTCGCGCCCCACCCAGGCCTCCATCAGCGCGCGGCGACAGCGTCGGCCGGCTTCTTCGAGGGAGACTGCCAGCGGGAAGGTCTCGGAGGACACCCGCGCCACCTGCACGGTGCTGCGGCGCGCCTCCACCGTCGCCGCGTCATACTCCTCGTCGGCCCGCACCAGCTGCCACTTGAGCGCCTGGGACAGCTCGGTCTCCTGCCCGCGGGTCAGCTCCATGACTTCCGCCTGGCCATTGCCGACCAACTGGTCCGGCGTAATGGTCATGGCTGCCGCCCGGCCACGGGTGCGGAACACGATCTTCCCACCGCTTTCCACTGCATCGAAGCCGAAGTGCCGGGCCAGCACCGAGATCGAGGCGCGGGGGCTTTCGAGCGCGGCCACGGTGAAGCCCGGCACGATGGCGGAAAGCTCGGAGACATCCACCAGGCTCGCGTCCAGCCCAGCCGCGCGGCACAGATCGCGCACCAGCGCGCCCAATGACACCTGCCCGAGACGTCCGCCCATCCAGTGCCCCAGTCGCCAGTTGGCGGCGTCCGACCAGACATCCGCACGGGCCGGGAAATCCGGATATGGCCGGGCGTCCCAGGTCCAGAGCGCCGCTTCGGCGATGTCGATCATCGGTTGGCCGGTGACAGTGGAGACCGGGTTCTTCGTGGCATCACCCCAGTAGGAGAGCGTCGCCTCGATGTAGGCCCGCTGCACCGCCTCGTCCGGCCAGCCGCGCGAGAAATACGACACGGCACTCTCGGACGACTTCGGGTCGTAGAACACGTTCGGCTGGTTGGTGCCGCGATCGACGGCGGGGCAGCCGAACTCGGTGAAGCGGATGGGCTTCATCTCGGGAACCCAACCGGTCGTTGACTGGCCGTATGGCAATACCTCCACCCCGTAGACCACGATGTCCTCGCCCACGGTGGCCGCGCGCGGCCCGATGCGGAAACCCGCCGAGCCCGACAGGCCGGCCGTCACATCCATGGTGATCTTCCACAGGCCCGGCGAAACCTCGGTCTGGCTGGTGGCGTTGATCATGTGCGCGCCAGCCGCGGTGCTTTCCCAGCCGCCGATGGCGCCGAAATAGGAAGCATGATCTGCGCCCGCGCCCAGCGCGAGGTAAAGCGCGAAGTCGCCGGAGGTGCCCGGGGCCACGTAAGCCGTGATCACCACCCGTTCACCCGCCGACAGCATCCGATAGCCCGGCGTCGCCCCGTGCCATGTCGCGCCATCGGAGGCCACGAGCGCTGGCGAGGTGAACGGGCCGAAGGTTCCGCTGGTGGCGGTGATCGCCACCGTAGAGGGGTTTGGATCGTAGCTTGCCGGATCGGCGGCATTCTCGAAGAAGCCGAACCGCACGCCGCCCAGGCGGTCATGGTGGGGGTTCTGCCACCAGCTGCGCATGCCCTTGGGGCGGAACAGCCAGGGCTCGTTGTAGAACCCGTCCGTGATCGGCGTCCTGATCTGCGCATCGCGGTCAGCGCTTGAGGCGTAGTACCAGTCGTAGGCTTCCCCGCCCTCGATGTTGGCCTTGAGGTAGTCCAGATCCCGGACCGAGACCCAGCCGGCCTGGGCGTCGAGATGATTCACACAATCACGCCAGTCGGAAAGCGGCAGGTAATTGTCGATGCCGATGAAGTCGATCGCCGGGTCGGCCCACAGCGGATCGAGGTGGAACAGCGCGTCCCCCGACCCGTCCGCCGGCTGATGCCCGAAATACTCGGACCAGTCGGCGGCATAGCTGATCTTCGTGCCGGTCCCGAGGATCGCGCGCACGTCCGCCGCCAGCTGGCGGAGTGCCGCCACGGCCGGAAACCCGGTGGCGCTGTCGCGGATCGTGGTCAGACCGACAAGCTCCGAGCCGATCAGGAATGCGTCGACGCCGCCGGCGGCCTTGCACAGATGGGCATAGTGCAGGATCATCCGTCGGAAGCCCCAGTCATTGCCGCCGGTCCAGCTGACACTCTCGCCCGAAACCGCAAAGTCCGACACCTGGGCATTGCCGAAGAAGGCCGCCACCTGGCCGGCCGCCTCAGACGTCTTGTCGACCGTGCCGGCAAAGCCCGCCGCCGGCGAGCAAGTGATGCGCCCGCGCCAAGGATGCGCCGGCTGGCCCAGCGTCGCGGCGTTGTCGGAATAGGGATCGGGCAGGCTGTTCCCCTCGGGAATGTCCATCAGCAGGAAGGGGTAGAAGGTGACCCTGAGCCCGCGCGCCTTCATCTCCCTGATCGCCTGCGCCACCGAGAAGTCGGCTGGTGTGCCGCCGTAATTCACCCGGCCTTGCGCATCGGTGCTGATCAGGTGGGCATTGGCACGGTCCACGCCGTTCACGGACCAGGTCTTCGGCGCGGTGGTCTTGCTCGCTGTCTCGACTCCGGGCCTGATCTGGCAGTTGCCCGCGCGCAGATCGAGGCCGAACCAGCTGACCACCAGCGAGACGTTCTCGATGTTCGGGGCCGCAGCCTGCAGGTTGTCGAGCGCGGCCAGGATGTCCGGCCTGCCGGTCTGGTTGTTCACATTCTCCGAGGCCGTCGAACCTCCGGTACCCCGGGTGATCGGCTCTGTGGCGTAGACGAACTCGCCGGAGCCCGGGATCATGGTGACGGACCGCACCATGCCCTCGGCGGTGTCCGCTTCTACCAGCGGCCGGAACACCTCGAAGGAGAGCTGCGGGATGCGGTTGCCGAAGGGGGTGAGGTCAAGCTCTTCGAACATCACGTAAGCCGTACCCCGATAGGCGGGCGCGTTGCCGGTGCCCATCCTGGCCTCGATGAACGGGTCTGGAACCTGCGCCTCGTCGCCCGGATACAGCCGCCAGGTCGCATCCTTGAGATCGAGCGGCTTGCCGTCGGCCCAGATCCGACCGATGCCCGAGATCGGTCCCTCGCACAACGCCACGGCGAAGGACGCGGTGTAGCTGTAGCTGGTGGTGGTGACCTTCGGCCCGCCGCCCTTGCCGCCGCCCGAGGTGCTGGTGCTGACATGCTCGGTGAAGTCGGTGGCCCAGATGATGTTGCCACCAAGGCGCATCCGGCCCCAGATGCGGGGAATCACCGCGCCCTCGGTCGAGGTGGTGACGGCGAGGTTCTCCAGCCGCGCTCCCTCGATCCGCTGGCCGGGGGTGAATTGCGAGACGATCCAGCTGTCAATGAGCGAGCCGGCAAACGAGCCCACGGCTCCACCAATCGTAGCGGCGGACACGCCGAGTATCGACCCGCCGATCGAGGCGCCCAGCGCTGAGCCGGCGGAAGCAAGAAGGATCGATGCCATGGGTCAGGTCGTGTCGTTGTCGGGGACGGGAAAGCGGAAGGCGAAGGCGATGCGCCGGCGCCAGGGGTCGGTCAGGGGTTCTTCGATGACCCCGGTGCGTTCGTAGGCGTGAATGAAGCGGGAATGCGGCGTCAGGATGCCGGCGTGCTTGGCAATCGCTCCCTGCCGCATGCGAAACAGCACCACGTCGCCCGTGCGGGCTTCGGCAACGTCGATCTCCACCATCGCCACCCGCGCGGCCTCGGCCAGCACTTCATGCGGCCCGGCCTCGCCCCAGTCGCGGGAATAGGGCGGCACCGGCATCGGCTCCGGGCCGACGACTTCGCGCCACACGCCCCGGATCAGGCCGAGGCAGTCGCAGCCCACGCCCTTCACCGAGGCCTGGTCGTGGTAGGGCGTGCCGAGCCAGCCCCGCGCGGCCCGGACGATCCGCGCGGGCATGATCTTCGCTGCCCTGTCGCCGTGGGCGTTCCCACCGGTCACAGCACCGCCCCCGCGTTTTCCTCGCCTCTCGCGGCATAGCGGATCCCGTTCGGCGGGCAGACGGTCCCCCGGACCGTCTGCTTATCCGCCTCACCCTGCCCGGGAATGTGCTTCACAGAACAGCTCCGTCATGACCGCCATCTCGTGTCGCGTAACGAACAACTGTGTCTTGCCCTGGGATTCCAGGAAAGCCCCGGAAGTTGACCGCGTTGGCAAACTTCGTTGTGCAGGTTTCGAAGGTCTTGTCGCAGCCGGCGGTGATGTTGAAGGTATCGCCCGCGGCGATGGCCAGAACCGGGGCTTCGAGGAGCGTGACGGTCACGTCGGTCGATCCGACCTCGTGCATCATCACTTCGGCGTCGCGCCCGGCATTGGCGCCGCCGGTCCAGGTCAGCGTGCCCAGCGCGAACCAGCCGTCGGCGTAAGCCGACAGGCCCGAGACGGTGAACGCACGGTCGCCATCGACCGTCACCACCGCGCCGCTGCCCTTCCAGGCCGGGTCCGTCAGGTCGACCCCGCAGCGCACATCACCCAGCGCCGCATCGCAACTCGCCTGAAACGTCCGCCCGACGGTCTGGTTGAGGACGTGGGCCAGCGAGCGCATCTCGGCCACGAACTGCACCCGGCCGCGCCGCACCTGCCCGATGGCGCCACGGCGCATCAGCACTCGCTGGCTGGTGTCCTGCCAGTTCACCCGCCAGATCTCGACCAGTGCATTGTCCCAGCGCCCGTCGAGAATATCGGTCTCGGTGATGGTGGCCGACGTCAGCACGCCTTCTGCGTCCTGGGCATCGACCGATAGGTCCAAGCCCGTGCGAATCTCCGAGGCCGTGAAGCCCGACTCGGGCTCGAACGTGGTGCCATCGAACGTCAGCGGCAGGTCGTGGTCGGTAAAGCCGAACACCTGCCCGTCGTTGCGGGTCAGGCGCCAGCACCAGGCCAGCGTCGTGGTGCCAGTGTTGAGATGCACCTGCATGCCGGTGGGGAGGGTTTTCATCGCCGCACCTCGATCAAGGGAATGGAGGTGATGGAGCCAAGCCGCTCGATATCGAGGGTGACGTCGAGGGTGTCGGTGTCGAAGCGCGCCGGCACATCGAACTCGAACCCGGCGGTGATCGCAGCACCTGCGGCCGGAGCCGTGGTGAAGCTGACGATGCCTGTGGTGGTGTCGACCGACCAGCCGGAGGTCTGCTCGGTGCCGTCGATCGCCACCAGAACCGTGCCCGCGACGGGCTTCGTGATCGTGCGGGTCCAGCTTTGCGAGCCGGAACTGTAGACCTTCACCAGCTGGAAGTCGGTCGTTGCGCCGTCCCCTGTGCCGATGGCCTGATCGATTGCCGCGGGCGTCCCGGACGGCAGGCAGGACTTGTAATCGGCCCAGTCCTTGAACCGGAAGCCGTGGAGCCGCCCGTTGCGCGCCTCGAAGAAGGCCACGACCGCCGCCAGGTCATCGGCTCGCCGGATGCCGTAGGCGGCATCGTAGCGCCGCCGGCTGTTCGCCCAGCTGGCGTTGCGCTCCTCGTCGCCCGAGGCGAGCTCGACGATCTGCGTCCGCCGCTCGGGGCCGCCGCGTGCGCCCCGGCTGATATTGTCGGGAAACCGCACCTCGTGGAATGCCATGGCTCAGAGCCCCCTGCGGCCCAGCGACACGGCGCGGGCAATGTCCGCCGCGACCTGGGCGCGGGACTGCTGGAAACTGTCGGCGGCGCGGGTGTTGATGTTGACGGTGATGTTCGGAGTGCCGCCAACACCTGCGGCTACCTCGCGGCGGCTCAGCACCCGTTCACCCCGCTGGAGGATTGCAGGCACCTCGTCAGGGCGCAGGCCGGCCCACCCACCTGCATGCATCCGCGGTGCTCCGGCAAAGGCCGCAGCGGGAACCATTCGGGTGGGCGCCGCGCCTCCGGCAATGCCACCGGAATGCAGCACCGGCGCGAAGATGCCCCCCAAAGAGCCCAACGCGCCTGACAGGGCATTTGCCAGCGGCCCGAGGATGAACCGCCGGGCCGAAAGCTTCGCCATGTCGGCCAGCATCGAAGTCACCAACGACCGGAAGTCCAGCTTGCCCGTGCGTACGAACTCCCCGATGGCCTGTTCGGCGCTGCGGAAGGCTCCGACAAGGCTGTCGCCCAGCCCCTTGCCGAGATCCATCGCTTTTGCCGCGTAGTCCTTGAGCGAACTCGCAGCCATCTCCCAGGCGGACTTCGCCACCTCGGCCGCCTTGTTGGCGGCGCTGCCTGCCCGGGCGACACTTGTGGCCAACCGGGAGGCCGCGCCGCTGGTGCGCTCCAATGCCTCGGTGCCATCCTCCCCCGCTCGCTTCATAGCTTCGCGCAGGGCGGCCATGGAGTCGAGCGGCCGGGAGATGCTGCCCGCAAGGATATCCGCCTGGTCGCCCAGGTTGCCGGCGTAGAAGCGGAACTCGTCCGCCGTCTTGCGCAGCTGGTCCACGGCCTGGCCGGCAAACGCGGCGTCCAGCCCGATCGCCATGGCGACATCCTTCATGCCGGGCACCTTGAAGAGCCCGTTGGAGATCACCTTGAGAAACCGCGCCCACTTGTCCTGCATCGCCGCGAGCGCGTCGAACCAGGCGGCCTTGAGACGGTTGCCAACCGCCCGCATGCGCAGAACGATGCTCCAGGCGCCATCGCCGATGCGGGTCCAGACCTCGACCGCCACGTCCTTGAGCAACCCGAGTGCGGCGCCGAACCCGCCTGCGCCCTTCACGAGGCGCCCGAACCAGTAGATCAGTTCTCCCGCGCCGACGATCAGCGCGCCGATGCCGGTGCGGATGATGGCCGCACGCAGGACCTTCATCGACAGCGCCAGTCTGCCGACGCCCAGCGCGGCGGCGGTGAGCGAGGCGACGAGGCGCACGACCAGGACACCGGCAAAGGTTGCGGCGATGGTCGTCAGTTCTCCGATATGGTTGAATAGCCCCCTGATCGCGCGCCCAAGCGGACCGATCGTCTTGCCAATGGCGGCAAAGGCATCCGCCATCGCCTCGAGCGCCGGGGCGGCCGTCACGGCCAGCTGGTTGGCAATGCCGCGCCACAACAGACCGATGCGCGAGAGCGCATCGTTGGTGCGCTGGATCTGCGCCGCGTCCTGTTCGGAGACTGCCACCCCGAAATCCGTCACGTCCTTCGTGGCCTGCCGCAAGGTGGCGCTGTCGATGCGCGAGAAGATCAGCCCGGCCCGTGCCCCGAAGATCTGCGAGGCGACCGCGGCGCGTTCGGCAGCGGGGATGTATAGCTGGATGGCGTCCTGAATGGTGGCGAGCTTCTCGTCGATCGGTAGCCTGGCGAGATCGGCAGCCGACAGGTGCAACTGCTCGAGCGCCTTCACCGCCGGCCCTGTCCCCTGCGCCGCCTGGGACAGGCTCTTGGTCATCATGATGGTGGCCTGCTCGACCTCGCCCTGCGAGACGCCGGCCAGCTCCGCCGCGCGCGCCAGCACCTGCAGGCTTGCGGTCGTGGTTCCCAGCGAGGCGGCGAGTTTGGCCTGCTCGTCGAGCACCTCCAGCCCGGAGCGGACCATGGCAACACCGGCTGAGACGGCCGCCGCAGCCATGATCCCGGCGGCGATCTTCGCGCGCCGGGCGAACCTGGCCAACTTCGCATTGGCGATCTCCATTTCGCGCGCGGCCCTGCCGAAGCCGCGCTTGCCCGCCTCACCGATGCCCTCGAGCTCGGCCCGCACCTGCTTGCCGCCCACCGCGGCGAGGCGGACGCTAACCCTCTTCTCAACCATGGTCCTGTTCCAATCGTTCGTTGAGCTTGGCGACCATCACCGCCTCGATCGCTGGCAAAAGTTCGGCCACCGCCACCCCTGGCACGCCCAGCGCCCGCGCCAATGCCTGCGCCGAACCCATGTCCCAGCCGACGATCCCGCCCGACGGGGCCACGCGCAACTGGCCGCCGAGCCGCCCCACAAGATCCCAGACCTGCACGCCCTCCAAGGTCAACGGTGCATTCAGCCTTTGCGGGCAGTCCGGGCAGGTTTGCGGGCAGGCTTCGCAGTATCTGTCGCCCCCACCGAAGACCCATTCGGCAAGGGCGATGAGGCGTTTTTTTCCTGTTCCAGCAGGAGGCCCTTTGCAACATAGCCGGTCTGGAATGCCTCGAAGAGCGGCCAGAGGTCCAGAAGTGCGTCGATGGCTTCCCGGCTGACGGGGATGGAGTTGCCCTCGGCATCCCCCACGCCCTCCCAGTCAAGGATCGCGACCCGGGCCAGCGCCTTTGCGAACGCCAGTGCGCTTTCCTCGTCGCCGGCCTCCTCGCCCAGCGCCTGCACCGCCGGGTCGCCCCGAGCCGCCACCATCAGCGCGGTGGTCAGGGGGCGCAGGTGCACCCGCACCCTATGGCCTAGGTCCATCCACGCGGGTTCATTGGAGAGATCGAGTTTCAGCATGTCAGTAGCTCGCCACCTGGTTCTTGAGGACGATTGTGCACATCTGCCCGGCCACGGAGTCATAGGCCGCCTGCCAGTCGAAACTGGCCTGGATGCCCTGCGGTCCCTGGATTTCCACCCGGGGTCGCGGGAGATAGACCGCATGCGCAGTGATGGTCAGGCTCACATTGGCCGAGATCACCCATGAGAATTCCAGCTCGGCCGACGTCCCGTTCAGCGCCTGGGTCATCAGGGTATTGTCGGCAAAGCGCACATCGATCTTGCCGGTGAGCGCGGCAATGGAAGGGTCAGCCCCGTCGATCCGGCCATCGTTGCGGATGGTCTCGATGCGCTCGACATTGTTGGCATAGGTCAGATCGGCCGAGACGATATTTCCCAGCGCCGTGCCGTTCCGCTTGATCGCCCCGTTGAAGTGGCCGAACCGCTGCAGGGCATAACCCGTGGGCGTTCCGGCTGCCGTGGACGTGGCGACATTCTCGCCTTGCGCCACCAGCTTGACGTCCGCCGTCAGCAGGCCGGAGCGCTGCATCTGCAGGCTCAGCTGATCGAGCACGCAGCCCGTGTACATGGCGAAGCGCGGGATCTCCGGCATCGCCACCTCGATGGCCATGCTCGGGAGCGACCAAGACCCCGACTTGAACGTATGCGTCTTGTTGGTGGTCCCCGTGGTGGTGGGATTGCCGAACGCGGCCTTCAGCCAGAAGCCGAAGGCCTCGGCGTCGAGCGGCACGGTGATGTCGCCGTCCGCCGTCACCGCGTCCTTGATCGGCGCCAGCGGATCGCGGCCATAACCCAGCAGTTCCGAGGCCAGCAGCGGCTGCTCGGCCCCCAGCGAGGCGCTGGCGAAAGGCATCTGCATGAAGCCGCTGGTGGGTGCGGTGCCGTAAGTCGTCTCGAACGCGGCCGCGAGTTGCGACCGCGCGCCTTGAGCGCGGGGCATGGATCTGTCCTTTCGGTTATGGAGTAATCAGGCCAGGGGATCGGCCGTGGTGTAGTGCAGGATCACCGGGATGACGGCGGCCTTCAGCGTCGGCCCGCCCTCGACGGGAAGATCGACCGGCCGCGGCGCTTCCGCCTCGACCCAGTCGCACACGCCCCCCAGCGTGCGGTTGGCAGCGAGGGCCGCGCCGATGCCGGCGGTCAGCGTATCGAAGGCACCGTCACGGTCGGCGCCCTGCACTACCGCCTCGATCTCGGCGCGGTGCTGGTAATGGTACGCGAGCGGCGACAGCGTCACTTCGGGTTCGCCCGGCTCGCCATCGCGCAGGATCAAGAGGCCGCCGCTCGGCACGCGTTCCGGCAGCACCTCGCCGCGCAGGACGGTGGCGGGCACGGTTTGCAGGGCCGCCAGCAGCGCCTGCAGGATGGACTCGCGAGGGGTGGGCATGGATGGTTGCCACAAGCGTGGTTATTGAATTGATAGTGCCTTGAGGCTATATAGCTTTCAAGGCATGAGGACCGAATGCCCTGGACCGTTTTCTTCGCCGACGAGTTCGAACCCGAATTCGACGCGCTCGACGAGGCGGTGCAGGACGCGATCCTTGCCCGGGTGCTGCTTCTCGAACGCGAGGGGCCATCGCTCGGGCGGCCGCATGCCGACGCCCTGACCGGGTCTCGCCATGCAAACATGAAGGAACTGCGCTGCAATGCCGCCGGTGGCGTGTGGCGCATCGCCTTCGCGTTCGACCCCGACCGGCAGGCGATCCTGCTTGTGGGCGGGGACAAGTCGGGTGGCAGCGAGAAGCGCTTCTACAAGCGGCTGATCGCCCGTGCCGACGAACGGTTCGACCGCCATCTGGCGAAGAGGAAAGGATGACGACCATGGCAAGGAGCCTTCAGGAAAAGCTGGCGACTCTTCCCCCCGAGCGCCGCGGACGCATCGAAGCCGAGGCAGATCGCCTGCACGGCGAGTATCTGACGCTCAGGGAACTGCGCAAGGCCAGGGAACTGACCCAGGTGCAGCTTGCCAGAACGCTCGGCGTCCAGCAGGCGACCGTGGCGAAATACGAGCGCCAGAGCGATCTTCTGCTTTCGACGCTCCGCAGCTACGTGCGCGCCATGGGTGGCAATCTGAAGCTGATGGTCGAGTTTCCCGGCAAGGAACCGGTGAGCCTGGAAGGGCTTGGCGAGACCGAGGAACCGCGACGCAAGGGACGGAGCAACACGAAACCGGCCGGGAACGAAGCGAGCGCCTGAAGGCCGGGGTTTCAGTTCCCCCACCTCTCCACCACCAGCCGCGGCACCTTGCCGGCCACCCGCTCCGCGTCCCGCGCCAGATCCAGCCGCTTGCGCAGCCTGACCTGCGGGACCAGCAGGAAGATCGGCACCGTGGCGCGTCCGCGGCCGGTTTTCGAGCGCGACGCCACCCCAAGTCCCCGGCTGTTCAGCCGCCCATCGGCCACCAGCATGGATGGCCCGCGCCGGCGGTAGACGAAGCGCAGGCGCATGCCGCGCCGCTTTTCCCATTCGCCGGGCGTCAACCGCGCCCCTCCACGCCCCTTTCCGGCGGCGGGCAGCGGGATTGCCAGCCAGAAGCCCACCTCCGAGCGGATCAGCACGCCACGAGCATGGGCCGAGACGATCTCGGGGGCGTTCGACCAGACGAAGGCCGCCGCATCGAGACTGTCGGTGTGCTGCGGATAGGTGCGGTTGCGGATGGTGCGCGGCAGGCGGTGGCCGAGCCCTGCGCCGGTGATCTGCCGGCGCCAGGCCTGCTTCAGTTCACCCCCGGCCTCGGCCATCGCCGCCTTCACGGCCCGCTCGCCGGCCCTGACCTCTTCCTGCAGCATGGCGACCAGATCAGGCTCGAAGTCGATCTTCAGCTTCATGCCGGCACCAGTTCCAGGGTCCAGATCAGCCGATCCCGGTCCCGCTTCGGCTCGCCCTGGATCACGAAGTTCTCGACATCAATGCTGATGCCGTCACCCGGTTTCGGGTTCGGCATCTCGGATGTCCGCACATCGACCAGCGTGGTTTCCGACAGGATCTGCGCCGACCCGAAGCTTGTGACCTCGTCCGGCGCCTTGCGGATCACGCGGACAGGCTGCGGCGCCCCGCCCACCGGATACCAGGTGGCATCCACCGCCATGTTGATATCCGCGAAGATCGCATCCATAGCGGCGGCAAAGGCGTTCATCAGTTCGAGGAGAACAGCCGCACGGCGAGTGCCGGGCGCTTGTTGACCGGCAGGATCGAGGCCTCGGTGAGAAGGTCGATCCCGTCGCCGCGCTCGCGCGTCATCTGGCGGGCGTAAAGCGGCAGCCCCACCGTGTTGGCGGTCTCGATCAGGTTGGCCGGCGCGCCGTAGGTGGTGAAGGTGTCGATCGTGCCCATCGGGAAGGCAATGCCCTCGCCGGCCGGGATCAGCCGCTCGGTCGTGCCGTTCGAGAGCGTGACGGAGGCGTTGTATTCCTCGAACAGGATGCCGGCGAAGGGGAAGGCCCGGCGCATGTCTTCGCGGAGCGGCTGGGCACCGGAAGCGTAATACTGATACGCCGTCTCCACGGTGGCATGCCCGATCAGCTTGTCGAAGAACTCAGGGGATACCAGGGCGCGCACCCCGGTCATGGTCTCGCCCTTGAGTTCCGTCTCGATCTGGCGCAGCACCGCGCGGACCTTCTGTTGCACCTTGGTGCCGGCGGTGCCGAGGACGAAGTCGGTTTCCTGCCGGGTGATGCCGAACTCGGTGAAATAGTCGTAGAGCGTGGTGCCAGCGCCGTCCTTGACGATGCCCCTGAGCGCATTGATCTCCATGTATTCCCGGGTCTGGGCGTGCTTGTTGCGCATCAAGGTCAGCTTGCGGGTCATGACCGCAACCAATGGGTCGGCATCGTTGCCGGACCCGATCGCCCGCACGCCCTGGATGTCGGCGGGCAGGATCACGTCGTTGTGCGGGATCCACGGCACCGCGAAGGAGCGCATGGTGCGCCCCTCGCGGGTGCCGACGGTGGCGGGGGCGCCAAGGGGAACGGACGGCAGGAGCGACAGCACCCCCTCGCGGGCCTCGATCACGACGGTCCTTTGCGTGATCCCTTCGAAGCGGAACAGGCCGAGTTGCCCCAGGCGGGTGTAGATGTTGGGCAGGATGTTGATGGCGCGGGTCATCTCGGCAAGCGAGTAACCGCCCGCGTCGAACGGGTTGATGATGGCAGGCATCAGAATGTCTCCGGGTGGGGGGATCAGTTGGGCGAGGGATCAGGCCGCATCGCGCGGCACGATCCCGGCAGCGGCCAGCTGGCCTTCCTTGGCGGCGATCTTGGCGGCGGTGCCGACGGTGGCGTCATAGTTGAGCTGCGCCTTCGAGACGATCGCGGGGCCGCGCGCGACGATCAGGCCGACGGCATCGGCGGCGGTGGCATCGACGGCCTCGATCAGCACCGCGACGGCGACCTCGGACCCGTCGGTGCCGGTATCGGGCGAGAGCTTGTACTTGCCGGAGGCGGTGATCTTTCCGAGCACGGCGCCGAGGGGATAGTCGGTGCCGGCCAGCAGGGTGACGGTCTCGCGGCAGTAATCGGGATTGGCCTCGTACTTGAGAAGATCGCCCATGGAGGGCGGCTGGGTTAGAACGGGCATGGTGAAGGTCCTTCATCAGGTGGTGGCGTTTGCGGCGACCGCCCTTGCGGCCGCGATCAGGGGGCTTTCGGTCGGGGCGGGTTCGGCCGTGGGCGGGGCGATGGAGGCAACGATGGCGGCATCGGTGGTCTTCGCCAGCTGTTCCAGCACCGCCCGGCGCAGGGCATCGGGGGAGGTCCCCGCCCTGACGGCCTCCGCGGCATCGACGGTGAGGCCGAGACGGGAGGCCTGGGCCGCAATCTCGGCAATCTCGGCGGCCTGTTCACGGATCTGTGCAGCCGGGTCGGGTTTCGCGGGGGCCGGCACGGGCGCGGGCGTCAAGGCCTGAGCGGGGGCCATTTCTTCGGCCGGGGCTGTTGCCTCGGGCGTTGCCCCCATCTCGGGCGCAGGCGTCCCGGCCTCCGTCGTTTCCTCCGATGCCTGCGCCGCAGGTTTCGCATTGCTGTTGCCTTTCACTGCCATGGTGTCGGTCCTTTCCGTTTCAAGGAGTTTGCGTGTGGTGAGTGGTGGGGTGTCGATCGCGGCCAGCAGGGCGGCATGGGCGCTGTCCAGCGTGGCGATGCCGTCGGCCAGCCCCGCACTCAGCGCGTGCTGCCCGCGGTAGATGGCGGCCTCGGTGGCAATGATGGCCTCGGGCGGCAGGCCCCGGGCCCGGGCCACCCGGGCCACGAGCCGAGCGTAAAGGTCGTCCACGTCGGCCTGGATGTCGGCGAGGGCCTCGGGCGAGAGGGGAATGTGCGGGTTGCCGTCGACCTTCTTCGCGCCGGCATGGATCAACGTGTACTTGCGGCCCTCAGCCTGGTCCTGGGCGCTCTGGTCCACGTGCACGGCAATGACGCCGACCGAGCCGACCTCGCCGGTTTGCGTGACGAACAACCGGTCGGCGACAGCCCCAACCAGATACGCCGCTGACAGTGCCTGCTCGCGGGCGATGGCCCAAAGCGGCTTGCCGGTCTCGACCTTCAGAGCCTCCAGGCGATCGACCAGGTCGAATAGCCCCGCGACCTCTCCGCCGGGGCTGTCGATCTCCATCAGCACCGCGCGGGTGCCGGGGTCGGTGAAGGTCGCCTCGGCCGCGTTGGCGATGTCGTCGTAGCTCATGATCCCGAACATCCCCGTAAGCCAGTCACCGCGCTGCACCAGCGGGCCGAGGATGGGCAGATGCCCGATGCCGCCTTCGGTCATCTGCCAGCCGGGACCACTGGCTTGCGGGCTTGTGGCCTCTCCGAGAAAGGCCCGAGGTGCGGCCACCAGCGCCTCGACGGCGCGCGGGGCCAGCGCCAGCGGGCGCGCGGCCAACCGGCGGGCAAGCATGTCGGTTCGGGTCATGGGTTTGTGGTTTCCGTGGTGTCGGCCGTCGTATCGCTCGGCCCATCGACCAGCTGCGCCGCCCCCTGCGCCGGCGAGCCCGGGCGGCGGAAGTCGAGGCCGTATTTCGCCTCGCGTGCCCGGTCGGCGGCGATCTCGGCATCCACCCGGTCGGCGTCGTAGCCGCGCTGGGCCATCGCCATGGAGCGGCTCTTGAGGCCGGCCTCGATCTCGGCCACCTCGGCAGAGATGTCCTTCAAGGGATCGACCCAGTCCCACTTGGGTGGCAGCCAGTCGGCCTTCAGCCAGGCACGGCGGTTGGCGGCGTAGTCCGGCAGGTCCAGCGCGCCTGCCATCACGGCCGTATCCATCCAGCGCGCCCAGACCGGCTTGCACAGCTGGTGGATCAGCACCCGGTGCTGCCAGGCGCTGAGGCGCCGGCGGAACTCGATGATCGACAGGCGCGAGTTGGCGAAGTTGGCCTTGGCGAGATCGTTGCTGACATAGGAATAGGGCACGCCCAGCGCGGCCGAGACCTGCAGCAGCGTTCGGTACTGGAACGGCTCGTAGGTCGGCCCGGAATCCGGTGGCGAGGGCGTGTCGATCTCCTCGCCCGGATCGAGCCGCACGACCTGGCCGGGCTCCACCGCCAAGGGCTCGTCAGGCGAGTCCAGCGGTGCATCGACCTGCGGCGAGGTCACGAACAGGGCGAACATCGAGCTGACCTTCTTCCGCTCGAGCTCGGCGTCGTCATACTGATCCAGAAAGAACAGCTTGACGATGGCCGGAGCAAAGCGCGACACGCCCCGCACCTGGCCGGCCTCGACCGGGTCGATGACGTGGATCACCTCGGACGCGGGCACGCGGACCTTCTCGCCGGCCTGGCCGGTTTCCGTCACGTCTCCCGGATGGCGCCTCAGGAAGTGATAGGCCACGCGGCGGCCGATGGGGTCGAACTCCACGCCCTGCCGGATCATGCCGCCGCCGGGCAGGTCGCGGTTGTCGTCAAGCGGCAGCATTTCGGCGGGGATCATCTGCAGCTGCAGGGGCACCGACAGGCCGTCCTCGGGCCTGCGCGGACGAAAGCGGAAGAACACCTCGCCCGCCAGGAACAGCTCGCGCGCGGCCCGCCGCTGCAGCCCGTAGAAGTCGGTCAGTCCCTCGGCGTCCGCCTCCGCCACCCATTCCTGCCACAGCGCCTGGATCGCGGCCTTGCCTGCCTCATCCTCGACCTTCGAGGTCGGCTTGACCCCGTCGCCCACCGCATTGCCGGTCCAGCTTTCGAGGGCATTGAGCGCATAGCCGTTGTTCCTCACCAGCCACCGGGCCCGCGCTGTGATCGTCGGTCCGGCCTGCGCGATCAGCGTGTTCACATGCGCGCGGCTGGCCTGGAAGCGCAGGAGGCGCCGGCCCTGCAGCCCGGCCTCGAAACCCCCGATGAAGGCCCCGATCCGGCGGCGCAGGCCTGTCATGACGCCCATGTCAGAGACCCTTCGAGGCGGTGACACGGGTCACGCGGCGGTTGGCGACCTTTCCGCTTTCGGCCGCGATCCGGGCCTCCAGATCCGAGATCGCCTTGGCCATTTCGGCATCGGAACCATAGGTCACCGTCTTCCCCTCGTAGCTCACCGACCGGATGCCCCGGAACCGGGCGGCCAGGAGCGCGTCGAGCTGCGCCTGCATCTCTGCAAGGGTCATCTGCTACCTCATCATGTTCGGCGTATAGACCCGCCGCTTGCGCCGCGGGGTGCGGGGCTGGCCGGCGGTGGGCTCGGGTGGCGGTTCGGTCTCGAGGGCATCGCCAACCACCTCCTCCTCCCGCGCAATCCCCACCTGCGCCTCCAGCGACTGCCAGGTGCTTTCCGCCCAGCGCTCGGCGCCGAACAGCCAGGCGGCGGCGCGGGCATAGACCCGGCAATCCAGCGCCTCGTTGCGCTCGCGCATCTTCTGCCATTCCATCTTCGCGAACCCGCGCCGGTCTCGCCGGGTCACCAGCTGCTCGGCGGTCAGCTGCTTCAACCACTCGCTGTCGATCCAGTCCGGCAGGTGGATGGAGCCGGGCGGAAAGCCCTGGCCGAAGTCGATTTCCTCATCGGTCGGTCGCGGCAGGCGCAGGAAGCGATAGGTCTCGGACTTGAACACCGCCGTTGCGACGGTCCAGAGTTTCGCTCCCCGCCGGATGCGTTTGCCGCCCTCGGTGGCATCGACAAGGGTCGGGCCGGTCACCGGGCTTGCCCGGTTGAACCCCTCGACGCCCTTGACCGGCGCCACCTGCGCGCCTGTCTGTTGCCGCGCCCAGCTGTAGACGGCGGCGGATTCATACCCCGTGTCGATCGCCAGCTTGCCGATCTGCATCTGCGCACCGTTCGCGTGTTGCCAGGTTCGGGTGAGAAGCGCGCTCAACTCCTGCCAGCACTCCGGATCGGCCGGCCCGCCGTCGATCACCACGTGATCCACCAGCCAGCTTTCGAGGCCCCGTCCCCAGGCCCAGACATCGACCTCGATCCGGTCCTTCTGCACATCGGCCCCGGCGGTGAGGAACAGCCCCCTCTCCGGTACCTTGCCCGCCGCCCAGCGCTCGCGGCGCTCGTAAAGCCGCTGCCAGTCCGGCGCCTCGCCGCTTTCGGCCCAGGTCTCGCCGAGGATGGTGTTCTTCAGTGTCTTCAAGGCGGAATCGTTCCCCTTTGCCTCTTCCCACTTGCGGGCAATGGCGGCCCAGCTCAGCCAGCCCAGCGGCGAGTAGAGGCCGTTGATGTGGAAGCCGACGATGCCGGCGGCTTCGGCTTTCTTGCGCGTTTCCTCGTCGGCCGTGGGCTTCCAGCAGGCGCCATTCTCCCCGGCCATCATCTGCGTCTTGAACCGTTCCTCGATCGGTTCCTCGCAGTGTTCGCAGACATAGCGGGCGGTTTCCGGCCTGCCCTTCTCCCAGCGCAGGCGCTCGAACTTCAGCCATTGCAGGCCGCCGCAGTGCGGGCAGGGCACGAAGTACCGGCGCTGGTCGGAAAGTTCGAACTCCCGCTCGATCCGGCTCAGCCCCGTGACCGTCGGGGTGGAGGCCAGGAAGATCTTCGCGCGATGCCCGAAGCTGTTGGTCCGGGCTTCCGCCAGTTGCACCGGGTCGCCCTCGCCATCGACATCGCCCGGGTAGGCATCGACTTCGTCCATGAACACCCAGCGCGCCGGCATCGAGCGCAGCCCCACCGCCGAGTTGGCACCCGTCAGGATCAGCTGCCCGCCGGGGAAGCGCTTGGCCAGGACCGTGTTGCCGCTGTCGCGCGAGCGAGACGGGCTGACCAGGTCCCTGAGCGCCGGGCTGTCCTCGATCAGCGGATCGATGCGTTGTTGTGACAGGCGCTTCGCGAGATCCACCGTCGGCTGCACCGCCAGCATCGGCCCCGGTGCGCGGTGGATGCAGAAGCCGATCCAGTTGTTGCCGGCCTCGGTGGCGCCCACCTGGGCGGGTTTCATGAACACCACGCGCCGGGCCGGATCGCTCGGGCTCAGCGCATCCATGATGCCCCGCATGTAGGGCGTGCGGGACGTGCGATAGGGCCCCGCTTCCGATGCCGCGCGGGATGACAGGATCCGGTGACGGTCGGCCCATTGCGACACCGTCGCCGCGGGGTCGGGCGCGAGCCCCTTCAGCCAGGCGGCCCTGATCTCCTTCGTCCCGTCCTCATCCGAGCTCAATCTCGATCTCCGCCAGCTCCGCAAGGTGCCGGCGGAGGTGGTGCTCCAGCACCTGCTCCATCAGATGGGGGTCCACGCCCAGTTCCGCCGCCATGTCGGCGGCAACCCTGGGCGGCCAGTTCATCCAGGCGTCGCGCTCGCGCCGGGCAAGATCGAACACAAGCGCCGTGGCCTTGGCCCGATCGACCAGCTCGCCCTTCAGCTTCGCGAGCTTCACCTTCGCGGTCTGGGCGCCGATCATCTCGCGTGCCGCCCGCGCGCGCATGAAGGCGGCGGGGCCCACGGGGCCGGCCTCGGCGAGGGTGTCGTCGACGGCCTTTCGGGCTGCGCGGGGGACGGGACTGCTGCGCCGCTTTACCGGGTCGGTCTGCAGGTCCCACTCCCGGTCGGCCTTCACCGGGTCGATGGTGCCGTCGGGCTCCAGCGTGATCCGGCCCGCGGCGATGGCCTTGCGGACGGCGCTTTCGGCAACGCCGCGGTGGCGGGCATAGGCGCGGCGGGACAGGCCCATGGGACTCCTCCGATCAGATCGCTATCAGGCGGTGGCCTACAACGCCATGATATTGCGGCGATTATACTGGATAACGGCGGCCGGTTACGCGAATCTGTCTGCACGAAAACGACACAAGAAACGGAGACGCGCCCATGACCGCCACCATCCTGCCCACCGAGAACGAAACCTGGGGCTTCTGGGGAACCATGTCGCACCTGGAAACCCCCACGCCAGTGGATACGGGCACGGCATGGGACCTTGCCTTCGCGGCCATCGGCGAGGCGACCGGGCTCGGCGCCGCTGCTGTCAGGGCCTTCCTCGATTCCCGGCACGGACGCCACTTCGCCGACGATGTCGCGAACGAGATGGCGGCCGGGCGGGCACTTGCAGAGGCAATCACGGCCGCGACCGCGCGATGGATGAAATGGAGCATCAGTCGCCGCACCAGCCGGCGAACCGGCATTCCTGCCGGTCTTCCCTGTCTGACCGGCCTTGCGATGCACGCCGAGATCGAGTCCGAAGCCTGCAACTGAACCCGGCGACCCTGACCTCGCCCCGCCACGTGCGGGGCTTCAGGCGGTGGAAGGGCCCGCATTCCGCGCGCCCGAAACCCGGAGGTCGAAATGCCTGAACTCACCGAAACCCAGATACTGATCCTCTCGCGCGCCTCCCAGCGCGACGACCGCATTGCCCTGCCTCTGCCGGGCCGCCTGCGTGGGGCAGCGGCGAAAAAGGTGGTTGCGCCACTGATCGAACGCCGCCTGCTGGCAGAGGTCGATGCCAACCCGCGCAAGCGCGGTGCGCTCTGGCGCCAGCGGCAGGACGGGAGCTTTGCCACGCTCGCCGTCACCGATGCCGGGCTCGAGGCAATCGGCGTCGAGATCGACCCGCCCCGGCCTGAGCCTGCTTCCGAACCGGCGCCGGAACGCCCGGCCCGGCGCAAGGGTACCAAGCAGGCGCTGCTGATCGAGATGCTGAGGGCCAGGGATGGAGCGACCCTCGACGAGATCGTCGCCGCGACCGGCTGGAAGAAACACACCGCGCGTGGCGTCATCTCTGGCCAGCTCCGCAAGCGGCTGCGGCTGAACGTGGTGACCGAGGCCGATGCCGAAAGGGGCCGGGTCTATCGGATTGCGGGCTGACTGCCCGGTGCAGGATCAGGTCGATTGTAATCGAAAGCCCTTTGATAAAGCCATGATATTGCTGCGATTATAGTGGATAGGCGCGCGCGGTCGATCAATCCTGTGGACACGAAACGACGCACCACGGAGACCGCCCCCATGCACGCCCAGATCCACACCGTCACCGACCTGATGACCGCCGCCGCCGAGGCATTGCGTGAGGGCGATCAGGCCGCCCTCATGGACCTCATCGAGATCAGCGCGGGCTGGCTGCAGACCGAGAACGAGGCCACCGCCCAGCGCGCCATGCTGGAAGCGATGATCGAGGCCATCGATAGCATCCCCGACAGGGGGTGAGGCAGGGGCCGCCACAGGCGCCCACACGAGGCCCGCATCCTTGCGCTGCACCTCATGGGGCGGCGTTGTTCGTTGTGGCGCCTGTCGCGCGCACACGTGCCGCCTCGAAGGCCCTCCGTAGAACAAACGAGCGAAACACCGAGATGATCGAGAACAATGCGGCCAATTGCAGGTTCTGGCTCAGCGTGGCGCGCAGGCCAAAGGCCGGGAAGGCCAGAACCTGTGTCAAGACCGCCAGGCCATAGCCAACCACGACGTTCGTGATCGCTTCTATCAGCGACATGGTCCGGCTTTGCTTCATGTAGCTTTCCGTTCGACCGAGATCTCATCGAATGTTCGACCGGTCTCCTCCAGCACCGCCTGGCGGCCCGTGGCCTCCTGCCAGCGCCTGATCGCCACATCCACGAAGGCCGGCTGCAGCTCCATGGCGAAGACCTTCCGGCCCAGCGCCTCGCCGGCGACGATCTGCGAGCCCGAGCCCGAGAACGGCTCGAAGCAGATCTCGCCCTTCTTCGTGTGCCGGCGCATCGGGATGGCAAACACCTCGAGCGGCTTCTGCGTGGGGTGCTCAGCCCCGGCGGGGCGGGCCGCGCCCTCCCAGTCCAGTTCCCACACGCTGGTGACATTGTGATCGTTCCCGCCCAGATGCGGCGGCTTGTTCCCCTGCTGCCAGCCCATCAGGCAGGGCTCGTGCCGCCAGGGGTAGTAGCTGTGGGTGGGGATGGCCGCGGGCTTCACCCAGACGATCTGCTGGTGGTTGAGAATGCCAAGCTCGGTCCAGATCGCCTCGATCAGCGCGGCGCGCTTGTGGGCGTGCCAGCAATACCAGGCGGTGTCCTTGCGGGTGACCTTGATCGCGTTGCGGAAGACGGCGCGCAGGAAGCCCTCGGCATCCTTGATGTCGACCTCGCGATAGAGGTCGGACCAGTCATGCCCGGCACCGCCCGGTCGCCCGGCGCCGGTGTAATCCACGAGGTAGGGCGGGTCGGTGGAGAACAACGCGGCGGTCTGGCCGTTCATCAGCCGCTCGACGTCCTTGAGGTTGGTGCTGTCGCCGCAGAGCAGGCGGTGGTTGCCCAAGAGCCAGAGGTCGCCAACCCGGGTGACCGGGTCTTCGGGTGGCTCCGGAACCGGGGCGGGGGCAAGGTCGCCCGAGGGTTCTTCGTCATCCCCCAGCCCGCCGAGCAACTCATCCAGTTCCTCGTCCGAAAACCCCACCAGGTCAAGATCGAACTCCATCTCCTGCAAGGCCGCCAGTTCCGCACGCAGCAGGTCCTCATCCCAGCCAGCATTCTCGGCGATCTTGTTGTCGGCGATTACCAGGGCACGGCGCTGGGCATCATCGAGGTGGGCCAGCGTGATGACCGGGACCTTGTCGAGCCCCAGCCTCTCGGCGGCCAGCAGGCGACCGTGGCCCGCGATGATCACCCCGTCGCTGCCCGCGAGGATCGGGTTGGTGAAACCGAACTCCTCGATCGAGGCCGCGATCTGGGCGATCTGGGCATCCGTGTGGGTGCGGGCGTTCCCGGCATAGGGGGTGAGGTCGCCCAGGGGCGTCATCCTGATCTTCACGGTCTTTCCTTGCGTTTGCCCGGAGCCAAAAGAAACGGCCCCGCGCGATGGCGGGGCCGGAGTTGCCAACAGGGAGGCGGTATCTGCTGGGGTGCGCACCCGGATCTGCTTGAGGTGCGCACCTGCGAACCATGGGTGCGCACCCGGGTGCGCAGGTGCGCACTTGGGTGAATTCGCACAACCCTTGGTAAATACGTTGTTTTCTCGCGCCGGAGCGGCAGGTGCGCACCCAAACTGCGCACCCAAAACAACACCCTGTCGCTATAGAGGCGCCGCGCCAAGCCCCCCCGTATACGTATCCCGCCAGGGAGGACCCAGGATGGGGGGTATGACGCGGCTTGAGGAGAACAGGCTTCTTCGAGCCTATCTGTTTTTTGCCACGAAATGCCCGAAAATGTCGCGCCCAAAGTTCGACGTGTTTTGCCAGGCAATCCACACCCAGCGCAGGGTGGATGGGAATAGCCCGGTACGGCACGGGATTGCACGGCGTGGTCATTTGCCAGAACGTGAATTGCCGGCATTGGTTTTTCCACCATTCACCCGCTTTGCGATCGTCGCCAGCGCGGCCACCCAGCGCCGCCAGGCGGTCTGGCGCACGCAGCCAGCCTCGATGCAGACCTCGCGCCAGCGGCGGCCCTCGGCCCGC
>JALWJU010000425.1 GCA_026997055.1 Paracoccaceae bacterium
GCCCGGGTCAACATCGCCTGCACCCGGGCGCGGCTGCGGCGCGCGCTCGACCGGCTGGCCGCGGCCATGGGCGGATCCGGGGCGCGCCGCCGTCCCTCCTCTTCCTGATCGGCCCGTTCTCGGCCCGTTCCGGCAAAAGCCCCCCGCCGCTTTTCGGTGCCAGCCCGGATCCGCCTGCCTGCCTGCGGCCTGGCCCGTGGGGCATGAAGGCGGGGCATGAAGGCGGGGCATGGAGATTGCCCTGCCGGCCGGGCCGCTCTATGGTCGCGGAAACGGTGCGCAAGGGGACAGGACATGAAGGACGAGAGCTTCGGGGCCGCTCTCAGAGGCGAGGAGATGCTGCTGGGCTGCTGGCTCAACATGGGCTCGCCGGCAGCGGCGGAAATGGCGGGGATGGCGGGCTTCGACTGGGTGCTGATCGACGGCGAACATGCGCCCTATGATGTGGGGGCGATCCTGGAGCAGCTGCGCGTGCTGGCGGCTTTCGACACGGCGGCGGTGGTGCGCGTGCCGGTGGGCGAGGATTGGGTGATCAAGCAGGTGCTCGATATCGGGGCGCGCAATCTGCTGGTGCCGATGGTGGAGACCCCCGAACAGGCCGCCGCCCTGGTCGCGGCCACCCGCTATCCCCCCGAGGGCGTGCGCGGCCTGGGCGCCGATGTGGCGCGGGTATCGGGATACGGGGCGGATACGGGCTATGTGACCGGGGCCAATCGGAGCATCACCCTGGTCGTACAGGCCGAAAGCCGCCGCGCGCTGGACAATCTGGAAGAGATCGCGGCAGTGGAGGGGATCGACGGGGTGTTCATCGGCCCGGCGGACCTGGCCGCCAGCATGGGTTTTCCCGGGCAGGTGGAGGCCCCGCAGGTGCAGGCGGCAATCGGCGGGGCGATCAGGCGCATCGGCGCGGCAGGCAAGGCGGCGGGGATGCTGGATTTCGACCTCGGGCGGGTGGCTTCCTACCGCGCCGCGGGGCTGCGGATGCTGGCGGTCACCGGCGATGTCGCGGTGTTGCGCCAGGGGCTTGGGCGGATCGCGGCGCAGGCGCGCGCCGGGTAGGGATTCGTCGCGGGGATCCGGCGCCGGCGGGCTGCGACCACCTGACCCTTTTCATCGGGATTGCGAGCGGCTACATCCGGCCCATAACAGCAGGAGCGCGAGATGCAGTTTCAGGATCAGCGGCCGGGGCTTTTCCGGCGTACCCCTCCGGCGGTGTTTCCGGCCATTTTCGGCCTGTTCGGACTGGGCCTGGCCTGGCGGCGGGCGGTGGATCTGTTTGCGATCACACCGGCGGCCGGAGACATGATCCTGGGGGCGACGTCGCTGCTTTATCTATTTGCCGTCGTGGCTTACCTGGTGAAGTTCATGCGCCGCCCCGGGGTGCTCGCCGATGATCTCAGGACGCTTCCGGGCCGCGCCGGACTTTCGGGGATGACGCTGGGGGGGATGCTGTTTTCCGCGGCGCTGATCCCCTTTTCGACTGCCGCGGCGCAGACGGTGCTGTGGCTGTCGGTCGCGCTGCATACGCTGATCGTGCTGATGGTGCTCCGGGCGCTGCTGACCGGCCCGGCCGAAGCGCGCCGGGTGACGCCGGTCTGGCACCTGCTGTTCGTCGGCTACATCATCAGCCCCGTGGCGGCGGTGCCGCTGGGCTATCGCGGCTGGTCCGAGGGGATGCTCTGGGTGACCATGGCCTTTGCCGTGTTCATCTGGGCGATGTCGGCGGCCCAGGCGCTGAGCAGGCCGATGCCCGCGCCTCTGCGCCCGACGCTGGCCATTCACCTGTCGCCGGCGGCGCTGCTGGGCACGGTCTCCTATCTCTTGGGATATGTTTCGCTGGGCTATGCCTTCGGCATCCTGTCGATTCTGATCCTGACTGCCCTGGTCCTGCGGGCGCGCTGGGTGACGGAGGACGGGTTTTCGGCGCTGTGGGGGGCGTTCACCTTTCCGCTGGCGGCCTTTTCGACGCTGATGCAGATCATGGGCGGCAAGGGCGAGGGGGAGATCTTCTCCACTCTGGGCGCCGTCTCGCTGGTCGCCGCAAGCCTGCTGATCCCCTTCATCGCCTATCGCGTGATGAAGCTCTGGGCCACCGGCAAGCTGGCGGTAAAGACCAACGCCGCTCAGGCCTGAAAGCAGCGGGAAAGCAGCGGGGGTGCTTTTGGGCTGGGCATGGGAGCCGTGCCCTGCTACAAGGCGCGCATGAAACGCGAATGCCGCATCATTATCTGCTGCATTACCTGCTGACATATGTCAGGCGGGCCGGTTCATCCTTTCCTCACGGATCAGATTTGGCAGGCCCGTCCGGCGCCAGGAAAGCCCGTGCGAGGATCAGATGGCCGAGATAAAGCTCTATAATACGAAGGCGCGCAAAAAGCAGGTCTTTACCCCGATCGACCCCGACAATGTGCGTATCTATGTCTGCGGCCCCACGGTCTATGACCGCGCGCATCTGGGCAATGCGCGCCCCGTGGTGGTGTTTGACGTGCTCTATCGGCTCCTGCGCCATGTCTATGGGGCCGAGCATGTGACCTATGTGCGCAATTTCACCGATGTGGACGACAAAATTATTGCGCGCGCGAAGGAAACGGGGCGCGAGATAGGGGAGATCACCCGCGAGACCACGCAGTGGTTCCTCGACGACATGCGCGCTTTGGGGGCGCTGGACCCGGACGAGATGCCGCGCGCCACCGAGCATATCGGCGCCATGCAGGCGATGATCGGCGATCTGATCGACAAGGGCCATGCTTACGCGGCCGAGGGCCATGTGCTCTTTGCCGTGGACAGTTACCCGCAATATGGCGCGCTTTCGGGCCGCTCGGTGCGTGACATGATCGCCGGCGCGCGGGTGGAGGTCGCGCCCTACAAGAAGAACCCGATGGATTTCGTGCTGTGGAAGCCCTCCACCCCCGAGCAGCCCGGCTGGGACAGCCCCTGGGGGCGGGGCCGGCCCGGCTGGCATATCGAATGTTCGGCCATGTCCTACGAGCTTCTGGGCCCGCGTTTCGACATCCACGGCGGCGGCAACGACCTGACCTTTCCGCACCATGAGAACGAGATTGCGCAAAGCTGCTGCGCGCATCCGGCGACGGAGGGTGAAGATTGCTTTGCAACCTACTGGCTTCACAA
>JALWJU010000426.1 GCA_026997055.1 Paracoccaceae bacterium
CCCCCTGGCCCGGGCGAGCCCCGCCTCGGGCTCCATGTCGATGATGAAGGTGAGGTCCGGCTCGCGCTTGATCATCAGCCGATGCAGGGCATCGACCGTGGCGCGCAAATCGCCCGAGCGCGTGCCCTGATAGACCCGGGTGCTGTCGGCAAAGCGGTCGCAGATCACCACCTTGCCCGCGGCCAGCGCCGGCTCGATCAGTCGCTCCAGATGGTCGCGCCGCGCGGCCGTGAACAGCAGCAGTTCGGTCTCGGCCGACCAGCGCTCCGGGTCGCCTTCGAGCAGCAGGGCGCGGATCTCCTCGGCGCCGGGCGAGCCGCCGGGCTCGCGGGTCAGGACCACTTCGCGGCCCGCTTCGCGCAGGGTATCGGCCAGAATCCGCGCCTGGGTGGTCTTGCCCGAGCCGTCGATCCCCTCGAAGGTGATGAACATGCCCCGGGCCTAGTTGGTCAGCGGCGCGCGGGCGCCCAGCACCATGTCGCGGACCTTGCCGAAGGCGACCAGCATCCGGTCCCTGAAGCCCGCTTCGCCCACATCCGAGGCCGCCACCAGCGCCACTTCCGTATCGGGCAGGCCGTCGCGCCTGATCGCCATGCTCGCCAGTTCCTGGCCCTTGGCGATGGGGGCGCGGATCGGCCCCTGCCAGCGGATCTCGGCGCTGAGCCCGTCACGCTGCAGGGCCGGCACCAGCAGGGTGACATCCTCGGCCGGCACCAGCCCCACATCGGGCGCCTCTCCCAGCCAGACCGCGGCGCGGGCCACTTCCTCGCCGGCGCGCGCGACAATGCGCATGGCGAACTGGCGAAAGGCCCAGTTCAACATCGCCTCGCCCTCTTCGGCGCGCACCCTCTTGCTGTCGGTACCGGAAAAGACGATCACCACCCGCCGGTTACCCTGCTGCGCCGAGCCGACCAGCCCATAGCCCGCTTCCTGGGTGTGGCCGGTCTTGAGCCCGTCGGCGCCGATGCCGAGCTTCAGGAGCGGGTTGCGATTGAAGCGATTGTCGGGCGTGCGTCCGTCATAGGGGAATTCGGTGAGGGCGAAATAGTGATAATATTGCGGAAACTCGGTGATCAGCCGGGTCGCCAGCATCGCCAGGTCGCGCATCGACATGCGCTGGCGCGGGTCCGGCCAGCCCGAGGAATTGGCAAAGCTCGAATTGACCATGCCAAGCGCTCTGGCGCGCTGGTTCATCATCTGGGCAAAGGCCTCTTCGGTGCCCGCCAGGGCCTCGGCCACCACCACGCAGGCGTCATTGCCCGAGAGCACGATGATCCCCTTGATCAGCTCCTCCACCGTGGGCCGGTCGGTAGTATCGAGAAACATGCTCGAGCCGCCCATGGCCGCGGCGCGCTCGGAAACGCGCAGGCGGGTCTCGAGGGTCAGGCGGCCGTCTTCCAGCGCCTCGAACAGCATGTTCAGCGTCATCAGCTTGGACATCGAGGCCGGCGGCAGCGCCACGTCGGCCTGTTTCTCGTAGAGAACCGTATCGGTGGTCACGTCATAGATGATCGCCGCGCGCGCCCGGGTCTCGAAGGCCTGGGCGGCACTGGCGGCCAGCGCCAGCAGCAGGGCGAGGGCCGGGCCGAGGACCGCGGCGAGACGGGAAAGGGACGGGCGCATCTTCGCTACCTCCGCAGGCTCAGTTGGTGACCGGATAGGCATCGGAAAAGCCGAGCGCCCTGGCCTGCTTGAGCAGCGCGGCGCGCTCGGGGGCGGAAGCCGCCGGGCCGACCACGACCCGCCAGAAGCGCTTGCCCGAGGACGTGCCGGGGATGATCTGCGTCTTCATCCCGGCCCCGCGCATGGCGGCGGCGGTGTTGCGGGCATTTTGCTCGATGCTGAAAATGCCGATCTGGATGAAGGGCTTTTCCAGCGTGCTGCCGGCGGCGGGGCTGGCCGGGCTGGCCGGGGCCGCGTGGCTGATCCCCTCGGCGGCATCCAGCGCCGCCGAAGCCGCGGCAATCGGATCGTCGAGCGCCGCTTCGGAAACCGCGCCGGAGGCGGGCAGGATCCCGGTTTCGGCAGGCGCCGCCGGATCGGGGGCCTGTTCGCGGCGCAGGGCGGTGACGCTGAGCCGCGCCGGCTGCCCGGCCAGCATGCCGAGCGCCTCGGCCGCGTCGCTCGAGGCCTGGAACCTCGGCCCCGGCACTTCGCGCTCACGCCGGAACAGCGCCCCGATGACGAACTTGCCGTTATCCTCGTTGCGGATGATGACCCGCTCGGGGTCGGTCACATCCGGATGCGCGACCCAGACGCCCCCGAGCGAAGGCCGCCCGTCCCAGAGCCCGCTCTCGGTTTTCTGAAAGACATCCGGCGCTTCCACGTCGCGCTCCACCAGGCGGGTGGAGGCGGCCTGTGCCGCGGGCGCATCGCCCTGCCTGGCACTACCGCCCTTGAGAAAGCCCGGCAGGCCGCCTCCCTCACATGCGCCCAGAAACAGTATGCCGGCCAGCATGACCGCTACCCGTGGACCGCTGATGAAACCCATGAATTGCCCCTTGAATTGCCCCGTTGCCCCATTTTCCAGCGCCCGCCGCATCGCCATCATCGCGCATCGGGCTCAGCTCCTCCGCGCACCCCGTCCGCCATGCAAGGCGCGGGTTCTCCCCGCTTTGAGCGCATGTTAACCGCTGGCGCACGCCCTGAAAAGGGCGGAGCCGCGCTTCGGCGGGATTCGGCGTGGCGCAGGGCAGGTTTCCCTTCCAGAATCGTGCCATCCGGTCTATCGCTCTGACGCCGGAGGAGTGGCAGAGTGGTCGAATGCACCGGTCTTGAAAACCGGCGTGGGTTCACGCCCACCGTGGGTTCGAATCCCACCTCCTCCGCCACCACACCACCACCGCACCATACAAATGCGTGCCAATGGCCAATGGGATGAACCCCGGTTTTGCTGCACATTGCCAACTCTCGTTCCCCTGTTCGATTGAATGCGGGTATTGGGGGGCGGGTCATGTTTCGGCCATGAGGCCGGAGCCCAAATCCGGAGACCAGCCCGACAAGAGCGCGGATCAAGACAAACGGGCACCAGCCGAAAAGCCGGCCCGATCCAGCGCCGCACAGGCCCGCCGGCATTTGCCTTGACGCCTTCCTCGTCGCCTTTTCCATGGGTCTGTCCCGCTCG
>JALWJU010000427.1 GCA_026997055.1 Paracoccaceae bacterium
TTACCCTCGGTCTCACCGAAAGCTGGGCCAATCGCGAAACCGGGCTCGAATACGCCTCCTGCCCCGGCACCGCCGCCGGCACGTATGACGAGGGAAAACACGTCTTTGTCAACCACCGCCCGGCGGCGATCGAGGCCGACCTGAAAGCGGCGCTGGAAATCATGCGCGCCGCCAACCCTTCCCTGCGGGTGCTGCTCACCGTCTCGCCGGTGCCGCTCACCGCCACCGCCAGCGGCGGTCATGTCCTGCCTGCCACCACCTGGTCCAAGTCGGCTCTGCGCGCGGTCGCCGGCATGGTGGCGCAGGATCACGATTTCGTCGATTACTTCCCCTCCTACGAGATCATCACCGCGCCCGCCTTCCGCGGCATGTTCTACGCGCCGAACCAGCGCTCGGTGATCCCCGAGGGGGTGGATTTCGTCATGCGCAATTTCTTCGCCGATCAGGAATCGGCCTTTGGCAAGCAGCCCCGGGCGGCCCGGCGCGCCAGAAAGGCGGGCGCCTCCACGGGTGCCGTCAAGTGCGAAGAGGAGCTCCTCGATGCCTTTGCAAGCAAATAAGCCGGCAGGCGGCCGGGTCAGCGATGAGATCTGCGTCTTTGGCGACAGCCATCTGGGCGCGGTCAAGCGCGCCTGGGATGGCGGGATGATCGAGACCGGCGGGCGCGGCCTGCGCTTCTGGGGGGCGGACGGGCCGTCCTTTCGCGCCCTGCGCTGGCGCGATGGCCGGATCCGCCCCGATCCCGACGTGCGCGACCTGGTGCTGCAGATATCCGGCGGGCTCGACAGCCTGGGGCCGGAGGATTTCGCCGGCTACATCTTCTATGGCGCCCGCCTGCGCGCGCAGGAGTTCTTCAAGGCCGTTCTGGAGCATGAGAGCCGCCCCGAGGGCTTCCTCTCCGAAGCGGCGATGCAGGCGCTGCTGAAGGGCTGGACCGAGTCGACCCGCGCCTGGCGCCTGGCCCGGGCATTCGCTCGCCGTGGCGCTGCGGTGGTGTTCGTGCCGACCCCGTTTCCGCTGCAGGGAGTGGCCGACAGGGAGCGCGAGCGCGAAAGGCTGGCGGTGCGCTCGAGCAAGGCGGCGCGGGCGCGCCTGTGGGAGCGGCTGGTGGCGGCCGCCGCAGAGGCCGGCTTTGCCCTGCTGCCCCAGCCCGAAGACACCGTGACCGCCAACACCCTGACCAGGAACGATTTTGCCGGGGAAAATGCCGGCGATACCGGGGACTGGGTGCACACATCGCCCGAATATGCCGCGCGCATGGTCACTGCCGCGCTGGCAGTGCTGAGCGGGCAGACCCCCGCAAAGGCTGACGCCCTCGCCCTCTGACGGCGCGCCGGTCGCAGCCGGGCTTGCACTTGCGCGTCCGAATGCGTATCTGAGGCCTGACTCTCCAGAGGCAGACGAAAGCATGGCCATGACAAACCCGTTTCAGTTCATCCAGCAGGTGCGCGCCGAAGTCAGCAAGGTGGTGTGGCCGACCCGCCGCGAAGTGATGCTGACCACGCTGATGGTGATGGCCATGGCCACGCTGACGGCGATCTTCTTTTCGCTGGTCGATCTGCTGATCCGCTCCGGGCTGAACGTGGTGCTGAACCTGGCCGGATGAGCCGCCCGCTCCCCGGGGGCGCTGCCGGGTCGTGCGGCGCGGGCAGGACCGCGCGAGGCGTGATGCGGGGTAATATGGTCTTGATATTGCGCGCCTGCGGGGGTATCCGGAGGCAATTCCCCGGACAGTGTGAAGCGAATCAGGCCCCGCGCCGCTCGGTTGTCGTCCGGGGGCCGAGGGAGTCCCGGTGGGCAACCCGCCGACATGAATGGAAATCGTGGCGGGCGACCGCCGCTTGGGCAAGGCAGGACGAAGATGGCGAAACGGTGGTATTCGGTAAGCGTGCTCTCGAACTTCGAAAAGAAGGTCGCCGAGCAGATCAGGGCGGCCGCCGCTGAAAAGGGGCTCGAGGACCAGATCGACGAGGTGCTGGTGCCCACCGAAGAGGTGATCGAGGTGCGCCGCGGCAAGAAGGTCACCACCGAACGCCGCTTCATGCCCGGCTATGTGCTGATCCACATGGAAATGTCCGACGAGGGCTATCACCTCGTCACCTCGATCAACCGCGTCACCGGCTTCCTCGGCCCCCAGGGCCGGCCGATGCCGATGCGCGATGCCGAGGTGAACGCGATCCTGAACCGGGTCGAGGAGACCGAACAGGCCCCGCGCACGCTCATTCACTTCGAGGTGGGCGAAAAGGTCACCGTCACCGACGGACCCTTCGAGGGCTTCGACGGCATGGTCGAAGGCGTGGACGACGAAAACCAGCGCCTCAAGGTTTCGGTCTCCATCTTCGGCCGTGCCACCCCGGTCGAGCTGGAATATACCCAGGTCAGCAAGGCGGGGTAGGTCCCGCCTCGCCCGCCAGCCGCCGGTTCGCGCGGCAGGTATTGCTGCTTGAAGCCGCGCGGGGGATTGTCGGGGACCGCTCGCAGGCCGGGCAGGATGGTGGGGCGGTGCGCAGGCGGCGGGTCAGTCCGGCGCCCGGGGCGCGATGGCGAAGATGCGCTTGAGCGCGCGTTTTCGCCTCAGCCTTCGCGCGTCCAGAGCCTGCGCACCAGTATGCCCGCCTGTTTCTCGATCGCCTCGGCGGCGGCGAGCGCCAGATCCTCGCGGTAGCGTCCGGCGATGAGCTGCACGCCTACCGGCAGCCCGTGGGCCAGCCCCACCGGCACCACCGCGGAAGGCAGGCCCAGGTGGTTCATGGTGCCGATATAGCGCCCGGCATCGCGCCACATCTCGAGCACCCGTTCGGGGCTTTCCAGGTCCTCGCGGGGGCCGAATGTCTTCTGTACCGCCACCGGCGCCAGGATCACCGGATATTGCTCAAGCAGCAGCGACCAGTTGCGAATGTGGCGCGAACGCTCGGCCAGCGCCTGCATGTAGCCGGGAAGGTCCAGCTTGCGGGCATGGGCAAGATAGCTGTCGAGCACCTTGTTGAAATCGGGCGAGGCGACGGCGCGCATCGCCTCTTCCTGAAGGGTGCGGATTTCGGCCATCAAGAGGGCGAACCAGTTGTCCCAGCCCGCTTCCAGTTCAGGCACCTCGATCTCCTCCACCGCATGGCC
>JALWJU010000428.1 GCA_026997055.1 Paracoccaceae bacterium
CCCGGCGGCGATTTTCACCACCCACGGGCTGGTCAACGGCACCGCGCTCTGTGTCGATGCCTTCAGCGCGCCGGGCGATGCGGTGGTGCTGTTCACGCCGGTCTATCACGCCTTTGCCAAGGTGATCCGGGCCGCCGGGCGCGAGGTGGCCGAGATGGAGATGGTGCTGGAGGGGGGGCGCTACAGGCTCGATTTCGAGGCATATGACGCGGCCATGACCGGGCGCGAGAAGATGCTGATCCTGTGTTCGCCGCACAATCCCGGCGGGCGGGTCTGGAGCCGCGACGAGCTGGAGGGGGTGGCGGATTTCGCCCGCCGGCACGATCTGGTGCTGGTCAGCGACGAGATCCATCACGATCTGGTCATGCCCGGCCACAGGCACATTCCCATGGCGCTGATCGAAGGGGTGGCCGACCGGCTGGTGATGATGAGCGCGACCACCAAGACCTTCAACATCGCAGGCAGCCATATCGGCAATGTCATCATCCATGACGAGGCGCTGCGCGCGCGCTTCGCGGCGCGGGTGAACGCGCTCGGTATCTCGCCCAATTCCTTCGGCCTGTTCATGGCCGAGGCCGCCTACAGCCCCGAAGGCGCCGAATGGGTGGATGCGCTGGTGGGCTATCTGGACGGCAACCGCAGGCTGTTTGACGAGGGCGTCAATGCGATCCCGGGCCTGCGCTCGATGCCGCTGGAGGCGACTTACCTCGCCTGGGTCGATTTCTCGGGCACGGGAATGGCGCGCGAGGAATTCACCGCGCGGGTCGAGAAACAGGCGCGCATCGCCGCCAATCACGGGCCGACTTTCGGCAAGGGCGGCGAAGGCTTCCTGCGCTTCAACCTTGCCACGCCGCGCGCGCGGGTGGCGGAGGCGGTCAGGCGCCTGCAGGCGGCATTCGGCGATCTGCAATAGGGTATGGGCCGGGGCGAGGGAGCGATTTTTCGCAGAAAAATCGGTGCCTCCGGCGGGGATATTTATGGCAAGAGGAAGGGATGCGCCTCTGCGCCCCGCGCTCCGGTGTGGAGGCGGGGTGGCTGGGCTGTGCGGTCCGGGCTGTGCCGGGATTGTGAGAGAGAGCGGCGCCGCTCGGTGCGACTGTGGCGGGGGTTTGCCCCGGAGCCCCGCGATCTGCCTGCGGGGAAAAGCCTGCTTCTCGGTGCTCGCCGGGTTGTCGCCCGGCCCGTTGTCTGGTGGGGTTTTCGCCCCGGTGGTCGACCGGGGACGGTTATGGCGGCAAAAGGTTAACGGGGCCGAAAGCGGGCGTGCGGTGGAGGCGTACCGTTATCCGGTGATCAGGGCCACGGGCGCGGTCTCGTCGCGCACGAAGTCGAGCGGTGCCTTGGCGCGCACTTCGGTCGAGCGCTTGAACTCGTATTTCATACGTTCGCCATCCTCTTCGCTGGCCACGATCAGGCACTGATACAGGTGGCGGGAGCCGTCGTAGAGATCGACCAGTCCGCGCAGATGCGGGGCATCCTCGCGGTCGAGGGCGAAGCCGTTTTCCCACAGCTTCAGCACGGCAAAGGTCTCGTCGCCCACACGGATGCGCAGGCGGCTCTTCTTGCGCAGGGCGGCCTTGCGCGCGCGCCTGAGCCCTTCGCGGACCTCTTTGGGCAGGAATTCCGACATGCTCCGTCTCCCGTTGCTGTCAGCTTGCCACGGAATTGGTGAAGGTCAAGTTAACCTTTTGGCCACGCGGCGTTTTGCCCGGATTTCGCCTAGATATTGTGGTCCTCGACCAGCTTGACCCCAGCCACGGGGCGCAGGATATGGGGGCGCGCCGGGTCATAGAGGGCCGAATCGGCAAAGTCGCGCGCGGCATCGAGCGCCGGGCCGACGAGGATCAGCGCGGTGCGGGTGATCTTTTCGGCGCGCACCTTCTCGCGGATATCGGTGAGCGTGCCGCGGATCAGCGACTCATCCGGCCAGCCCACGCGATAGGCCACCACCACCGGGCAGTCGGCGCCGTAATGGGGGGTGAGCACCCGCACGATCTCGCGCAGGTTGCGGATGCCGAGGTGGATTGCCAGGGTCGCGCCGGTGCGGGCGAAGTTTTCGAGGCTCTCGCCCTCGGGCATGGCGGTCGATTGCATGGAGACGCGGGTGAGCACCAGGGATTGCGCCACTTCCGGGATGGTCAGCTCCTGGCCCAGCGCGGCGGCCGCTGCCGCATAGGCGGGCACGCCGGGGACGATCTCGTAGGGGATGTTCTCGGCCCTGAGCCTGCGGATCTGCTCGGCGATGGCGCCGTAAAGGCTGGGGTCGCCCGAGTGGACCCGGGCCACGTCCTGCCCGCGCGCATGCGCGGCGACGATCTCGCCATGGGTCTCCTCCAGCGTCATCGCCGCGGTATCGAGCACCCGCGCGCCTTCGGGCGCGCCGGCCACCACTTCGGGCGGCACCAGCGAGCCCGCATAGAGGCAGACCGGGCAGGCGGCGATCAGGCGCCGGGCCTTCAGCGTGAGAAGCTCCGGATCGCCGGGGCCGGCGCCGATGAAATGGACCGTCATGGCAGTTCTCCGTCGATGCGCCGCGCATAGCCGCGCGGGGTATAGAGGCGCGCGCCCTCGCCAAGCTCCAGCAGGCGCGTGTTGGAGGAGCCGATCAGCACCAGCGTCAGCATGTCCACCTCGCCCGCCTCGAGCGCATCAAGGCGGCGGTAGCGCAGGCTTTCGCCGGCGCGCCCGAGATTGCTCGCGAGCAGCACCGGCGTGTCGGCGGGGCGGTGGGCGAGCAGGATGTCGCGGGCCTCGGTGAGCAGGGTGCGGCGCTTTTTCGACACCGGATTATAAAGCGCGATCACGAAATCGCCCTCGGCGGCGGCGCGGAGGCGGCGCAGGATGTCTGTGCGCGGGGTCAGGAGGTCGGAAAGCGAGATGGCGCAGAAATCGTGGCCCAGCGGCGCGCCGGCGCGCGCGGCGGCGGCCTGAAGGGCGCTGATGCCCGGCGCCATGACCACCTCGGCCCGGCGCGCGGCGTCGCTGACCCCGCCGGCGCTCTCGGCGCGGTCGAGCAGTTCGAAGACCAGCGCGCCCATGGCGTAGATGCCCGCATCGCCCGAAGAAATGAGCGCCACCCGCGCCCCCTCGCCCGCGCGCTCGAGCGCGTAGC
>JALWJU010000429.1 GCA_026997055.1 Paracoccaceae bacterium
GGCTGGCAGTCGATCTACGAGGACGGCAAGATCATCGGGCTTTCGCTCAAGGGCGCCAATATCAGCCTCGAGCCCGGCGGCCAGCTGGAGCTCTCCGGCGCGCCGCTCGACAATATCCACCAGACCTGCGACGAGCTCAACGAGCACCTGCGCGAGGTGCAGAGCGTGGCCGACAGTATCGGCGCGGGCTTCATCGGCATGGGCGCGGCGCCGACCTGGACGCACGAGGAAATGCCGCTCATGCCCAAGGGCCGCTACAAGCTGATGGACGCCTACATGGACAAGGTCGGCGAGACCGGCAAGTGGATGATGCGGCGCACCTGCACGGTGCAGGTCAATCTCGACTTCGCCTCCGAGGCCGACATGGTGCAGAAATTCCGCGTCGGCCTCGCGCTCCAGCCCATCGCCACGGCGCTGTTTGCCAATTCGCCCTTCTGGGAGGGCAGGCCCAACGGCTACAAGTCCTGGCGCTCCCATATCTGGCGCCACCTCGATGCGAGCCGCACCGGCATGCTGCCCTTTGTCTTCGAAGAGGGCATGGGCTTTCAGCGATACGTGGATTACGCGCTCGATGTGCCGATGTATTTCGTCCACCGCGACGGGCGCTATATCGACGCGCTGGGCCAGTCCTTCCGCGATTTCCTCAAGGGCGAGCTGCCGGCGCTGCCCGGCGAAAGGCCCACGCTCAGCGACTGGGCCGACCACCTGACCACGCTGTTTCCGGAAGTGCGCATCAAGCAGTTCATGGAGATGCGCGGCGCCGATGCCGGCCCCTGGCGGCGCATCTGCGCGCTGCCGGCCTTCTGGGTCGGGCTGATGTACGACCAGACCGCGCTCGATGCCGCCTGGGATCTGGTCAAGGGCTGGGACGCCGAGACCCGCGAGGCGCTGCGCGTGGCCGCCAGCCGCGAAGGCCTCGACGGGCGCGTGGGCAAGCTGCATATCCGCGTCATCGCTGAAATCTGCCTCGACATCGCCCGCCAGGGCCTGCGCCGGCGCGCGCGCCCGGGCTTCGGCGGCATGGTGCCGGACGAGCGCCACTTCCTCAACGCGCTCGAAGACAGCGTGGAAGACGACAAGAGCCCCGCCGACGAGCTTCTGGAGCGCTATCACGGCGACTGGCAGGGCGATGTCAGCCGGGTCTTTCGCGAATATTCCTACTGATATTCCCGTATGCCCGCCAGGGCCAGGACCCGCCCCTGTCCGATCCGCCGCGTTCTCCGCGGGCGCTCCTGCTCGGCTTTTCCTCCTTCGCCGAGGAGGCTCTGGCCGACGGGGCCTAAAGGCTCGCGAATCTCCCGAATCTCCTCGGGCGTCTTGCCACCGGGCGACAGGGCGCTTCGGAGACCGGCCGGCCTTCTCGCGCGGGGCGAATCAGCCGTTCAGGTCCCGCAGCCTGCGCCCGTCGGCCAGCAGTTCCTCGAGCAGCGGCGCCGGGCGCCAGAAGTCGCCCTCCTCCCGGGCCCGGCGCGCAAGCTCGGCATGCAGCGGCAGAAGGCCGATCCGGTCGGCCTCGAACATCGGCCCGCCGCGCCAGCGCGGGAAACCGTAGCCCAGCAGCATCACCACGTCGATATCGGCCGGGCGCAGGGCGATGCCCTCGCCGAGGATACGCGCGCCTTCGTTGATCATTGCCCCGAGGCAGCGCCGCTGGATCTCTTCGGGGGAGAAGGGACGCGGCCGGATGCCCTTTTCGGCGCGCTCGGCGTCGATCAGCGCCAGCACCTCCGGGTCGGGCGCGCCGTGGCGACTGCCGCCTTCGTAGCGGTAATAGCCGGCGCCGGTCTTCTGCCCGAACCGGCCCGCCTCGCAGAGCAGGTCGGCGATGCGCACATAGCGCTCGGCCGGGTCGCGGTTCGCCGCGAGCCGCTTGCGCCGCGCCCAGGCGATGTCGAGCCCGGCCATGTCGGCCACCTGGTAGGGCCCCAGCGCGAAGCCGTAATCGCGCATCGCCGCGTCGATCTCGTAGGGCGAGGCGCCGTCTTCGAGCATGAAGTCGGCCACCTGCCGGTAGGCGGTGAGGATGCGATTGCCGATGAAGCCGTCGCAGACCCCGGCGCGCACCGGCACCTTGCCGAGGCGGCGGGCCAGGGCAAAGGCGGTGGCGGTCACCGCCTCGTCGCTGCGCGCGCCCACCACCACCTCGACCAGCTTCATCACATGGGCCGGGGAGAAGAAATGCAGGCCGATCACGTCTTCGGGGCGCGAGGTGGCGGCGGCCAGGGCGTCGATGTCGAGATAGGAGGTGTTGGTGGCGAGAATCGCGCCGGGGCGCAGCACCCTGTCGAGCCCGGCGAATACCGCGCGCTTGGCCTGCTCGTCCTCGAACACCGCCTCGATCGCCAGATCCACCTCGCCCAGCGCTTCCATATCGGTGACCGGGCGCAGGCGCGCCATGCGCTCGGCCACCTGCTCCGGTCGCGCGCGGCCCTTCTCCACGGCGCGGGCATGGAGCTTTTCGATCCGTTCGAGCCCGGCTGCCAGCGCCGCCTCGTCGCGCTCGACCAGGATCACCTCGAGCCCGGCGGCAAGGCAGACCGTGGCGATCCCCGCCCCCATCAGCCCGGCGCCGACCACGCCCAGGCGGGCCACTTCGCGCGGCTCGGCGCGGGCAAGCTCGGGTACCTTGGCCACCAGGCGCTCGGCGAAGAAGGCATGGCGCAGCGCCGCCGCCTCGTCGCTGGCCAGACATTCCTCGAAGGCGGCGCGCTCCATGGCAAGGCCGGTCTCGAACGGCACCAGCAGCGCCGCCTCGACGCAATCGACGATGCGCGGCGGGGCCGGCAGGCGGCTGCCCTGCAGCGCCTTGCGCCGCTCGGCAATGGCGCGCAGATAGGCATCCGGGTCGGCAAGCCCCGCGCGCTGGTCGCGGCTGCGGCGCGGCGTGGCGCCCGCCTCGGCCGCCTCGCCCAGTTCGCGCGCCCAGGCGATGGCCTCTTCGGCCAGGTCGCTTTCGGCGATACGGTCGATCAGGCCGATCTCAAGCGCCCTTTTCGCGCTGACCGGCCTGCCGCTCAGCATCATCTCCAGCGCCGGCCCCGCCCCGGTCAGGCGCGGGGTGCGCTGGGTGCCACCGGCGCCGGGCAGGATCCCGAGCAGC
>JALWJU010000430.1 GCA_026997055.1 Paracoccaceae bacterium
GCCACACACTGGACGATCAGGCCGAGACCTTCCTGATGCGCCTTGCGCGCGGCTCGGGGGTGGACGGGCTTTCGGCGATGCGCGCCGACTGGCAGGCGGACGGGATGCGCTGGCTGCGCCCGCTCCTGGGGCTGCGCCGCGCCGATCTGCGCGCCTGGCTCGAGGCGCGCGCCATCGCCTGGGCCGAGGATCCGAGCAACGAGGACAGCCGCTATGCAAGGGTGCGCGCGCGTGAGGCACTGGCCCGCCTCGCCCCGCTGGGGATCACCGCCGAGGGGCTCGCGGCCACCGCTCTGCGCCTGGCGCGCGCCCGCGAGGCGCTGGCGCTGACGGCCCATGCGGCGGCGCGGGCGAATTGTCGCATCGAGGCGGGCGAGGTGGTATTCGCCCCCGCCGCCCTCGACCTGCCCGAAGAGACCCTGGCCCGCCTCGTCGCCCACGCCCTGTGCTGGGTCTCCTCCAAAGAATACCGCCCCCGCCACGCGGCACTCATGCGCGCGCTCGCGGATCTCGGCGCGGGAAGGCGGGCGGTGCTGCATGGCTGCCTGCTCAGCCCCGGGAGGGGCGGCGGCGCGGAGAGGGGCGCGGGCTTCAGGATCGGGCGCGAATTTCAGGCGGTTCGCGGCGAAACCGCACGCCCCGGCGCGCTCTGGGACCGCCGCTGGCGCCTGAGCGGCCCCGACCCCCAGGCGCGCATCGGAGCGCTCGGAGACGCGCTCGACGAATGCCCCGACTGGCGCCTGAGCGGACTTTCGCGCGACTGCCTGCGTGCGAGCCCCGCCGCCTTTCGCGCCGGCCGCCTGATCGCCGCGCCCCTTGCCGGGCTCGCCAATGGCTGGACGGCGCAATTCGCCCCCGCCCGGGGCGATTTTCACGATACGCTTCCATTCCGCTGAATATTCCATTGAACCCGCCGGATTGATCCCTATTTTATGCCCAACGCGCGCGGACGTACGGGAACGGACGGGCCTGCGCCCTGATGAGGAGAAAACCGTGGGTAACGCGAGAAATTTCGCCTTCTGGATCGTGCTGTTCCTGCTGATCCTGGCCTTGTTCAACCTGTTTTCCAACGGACAAGGCTCGATGGCCAGCTCCGAGGTGGCCTATTCGACCTTCGTCAAGGCGGTGGAGGGCGGCGAGGTGGCCCAGGCGCGCCTCGATGGCGAGCGGGTGACCTATCGCGGCGCCGATGGCAAGGAATACGTCACCATCGTGCCCCAGGATGCCGGGGTGACCGAGCTTCTGATCGCCAATGACGTGCCGGTGAAGGCCGAGCCTCAGGAGCAGTCGGGGCTGGTCTCGCTGATCTCGCTGCTGCTGCCGGTGCTGATCCTGATCGCCTTCTGGTTCTTCATGATGAACCGGATGCAGGGCGGCGGGCGCGGCGGGGCGATGGGCTTTGGCAAGTCCAAGGCGCGGATGCTGACCGAGCGCGAGGGGCGGGTGACCTTCGACGACGTGGCCGGTATCGACGAGGCCAAGGAGGAGCTCGAGGAGATCGTCGAATTCCTGCGCAACCCGCAGAAATTCTCGCGCCTGGGCGGCACCATCCCCAAGGGCGCGCTGCTGGTCGGTCCGCCGGGCACCGGCAAGACGCTGCTGGCGCGCGCCATTGCCGGCGAGGCGGGGGTGCCGTTCTTCACCATTTCCGGCTCCGATTTCGTCGAGATGTTCGTGGGCGTGGGCGCCAGCCGGGTGCGCGACATGTTCGACCAGGCCAAGAAGAACGCGCCCTGCATCGTCTTCATCGACGAGATCGACGCGGTGGGCCGCTCGCGCGGCATCGGCATCGGCGGCGGCAATGACGAGCGCGAGCAGACGCTGAACCAGCTCTTGGTGGAGATGGACGGATTCGAGGCCAATGAGGGCGTGATCATCATCGCCGCGACCAACCGCAAGGATGTGCTCGACCCGGCCCTGCTCAGGCCCGGGCGCTTCGACCGCCAGATCCAGGTGCCGCTCCCGGACATCAAGGGGCGCGAGAAGATCCTCAACGTGCACGCGCGCAAGGTGCCGCTGGGCCCGGATGTGGACCTGCGCATCATCGCCCGCGGCACGCCGGGCTTTTCCGGGGCGGATCTGGCCAATCTGGTGAACGAAGCCGCCCTGACCGCTGCGCGCCGGGGGCGGCGCTTCGTGGCGATGGAGGATTTCGAACACGCCAAGGACAAGGTGATGATGGGCACCGAGCGCCGCTCCATGGTGCTCACAGACGAGCAGAAGGAAAAGACCGCCTATCACGAGGCCGGCCACGCGCTGGTGGGCATCAAGCTTCCGAAATGCGACCCGGTCTACAAGGCCACGATCATCCCGCGCGGCGGGGCGCTGGGCATGGTGATGAGCCTGCCGGAAATGGACAAGCTGACCATGTTCAAGGACGAGGCCGAGCAGCGCATCGCCATGGCCATGGCCGGCAAGGCGGCCGAGATCCACAAATACGGCCCGGACAGCGTATCCTCCGGCCCCGCCGGCGATATCCAGCAGGCCAGCGCGCTGGCGCGCGCCATGGTGATGCGCTACGGCATGTCCGAGAAGGTGGGCAATGTCGATTACGCCGAGGCCGCCGAGGGCTATACCGGGCGCACGGCGGGCTTTTCGGTCTCGGCCAGCACCAAGGAGCTGATCGAAACCGAGGTCAAGCGGATCATCGACGAGGGCTATGCCACCGCCTACAGGATCATCTCGGAAAACGACGAGGAATTCGAGCGCCTCGCCCAGGGCCTGCTCGAATACGAGACGCTTACCGGCGAGGAGATCGAGCGGGTCATGCGCGGCGAGCCGCCCCATGTGGACGAGGACGACGAAGGCGACAAGCCCGACGAGGGCAGTGCCTCGCTTACGGCGATCCCCAGGACCAGGCCGAAGAAGCCGAAGGGCGGTGATGGCGGGATCGAGCCCGAGCCCGAACCCACGGCCTGAATCCACGACCCGGGCGCGGCGCGCCGGCTGGGCCTGCCGCAGCGCGCACCGCCGGCGGTCGCGGGCGCGTATCCAGGGGCACGAGGCCGTCGTTCCTGCGCTCAGCGCCGCGCCCGGGTCGCGCGCTGCGGGGGCGGCGGGGGCGGCAT
>JALWJU010000431.1 GCA_026997055.1 Paracoccaceae bacterium
GGATCCGCCCGCCCACCGAGGCCGAACTGTTCCTCAACGGCACCACCGCCGCTGGTGGGGCGGGCGGCAGCGGCGGTGGTGCCGTTGAGGAACAGTTCGGCCTCGGTGGGCGGGCGGATCCGGTCGGTGGGCAGCGCCAGGGCTTCGCCCCGGGTAGGGCTGACCAGGTGGGCGGTGACGATGATCACCAGTTCCGATTGCTGGCGCTGGTACTCGGCCGAGCGGAACAGCGCCCCCAGCACCGGGATGTCGCCGAGCCAGGGCACCTGGCCGTTGAGGTCGCGGAAGTCGTCCTGCAGCAGCCCGGCAATGGCGAAGCTCTGCCCGTCGCGCATCTCGACCGTGGTCGAGGCTTCGCGGCGGCGGAAGCCGTTGACCGCGAAGTTGTCATTGGTGATCGAAACCGTGGGGTCGATGCCGGAGACGGCGGCGTTGAGCTCGAGATTGATGATGTCCTGACCGACCACGCGGGGGGTGAATTTCAGCTCGATGCCGAAGGGTTTGTAAACGATGGAGATGCCGCCGGATTGCGGGTCGAGCACCGGGATCGGGTATTCGCCGCCGGCCAGGAAATTGGCCTCCTGGCCCGAAAGCGCGGTCAGGTTGGGCTCGGCAAGCGTGCGCACGACGCCTTTGCTTTCAAGGGCTTCCAGCAGTACGCCGACCTGGAAGCTGCCGACGGTAAAGCCGAGATTGAGCGCGCCCTGGGTGCCGGATCTGGTGGTGACGTTCGGGTTGGTCAGGCCGTTGTCGGCGAGCAGCCAGGTGCCGGTCTCGGCGCTGGCGGTGGCCCCGGTGCCGCCGGAAAAGGCCAGCGAGGAGGAGAGGGACTTGGAGACCGAGCGGTTCATCTCGGCGAATTTCACCTCCAGCATCACCTGCTGGGTGCCGCCGACGCTCATCAGGTTCGACACCCGGTCCGGCGCGTAGCGGCGGGCGAGCTCCAGGGCCCGGTCCAGGGCGGCGGTGGAGGAGACGGTGCCCGAGAGCACGATGCCGTCATTGGCGGTGCGCACCTCGATCGGCTCGCCCGGCAGGATCTGGCGCAGGCGCTCCTTGAATTCGGCGATGTCGGGGGTGACGCGCACCTCCACATTGGTGATCAGCCGCCCGTCCGGCCCGAGCAGGGTGAGCGTGGTGCGCCCCGGGGTCTTGCCCAGCACGTAGATGGTGCGATCCGACAGGGTGGAGATATCGGCAATGCCCGGATTGGCGATGGAAATTTCGGCGAAGGGTGTGTCGGCCTCCACCACCACGGCCCGGTTCATGGGGACATTCAGTGCATTGGAAATGCCGCCGGACATGACGCGCAGGGTCTGCGCCGAGACCTCGGCTGGCGCTGCGGCGATGCCCAGCGCAAGGCCCAGCAGGGCCGCTTTCAGGAGCTTGTCGATTTTCATGTGATCCTGCCTCTCCGATCACGCCTCGTTTCCGGCTTTGCCGCCGTTTGGGTTCGGCTGTGCTGCCGTTTGGGTCCGGCTGTGCTGCCGTTTGGGTCCGGATCTTTTGCCCGGATTGTCGCACAGCCTGCACGATTTTTCATTTTTATGCAAGAATCAAAGGCTTGGATGTGCGGCCTCATGTGGAAAAGTCGCAACACCACGGGCCAGGGGCGCATATATGGGGGCGGATGGGCGCTGCGGGACCATATGAAGTGGTCGGGGCGGGCCGCCAGCCCGTCCGTGGGCGGGGTGATTTCGGCCCGGTCGGCCCGGCGCCGATTTTTCTGCGAAAAATCGCCCCCCGCTCGCCGAGGCGCAAGCCCGGTGAAGTCCCTGCCGCCGGGCGGAGCGCGGTTTCGGCCCGTCAGCTCTCCGGGCAGGCCACCGGGGTTTCGACGATCTCGGCGCCGCGGCGGGTGCGGATGGTGCAGACGCGCGGGGCTTCGGCCACGGGAGCGGGGGCTTCTTCCCGGATCCCCAGCAGCTGGTTCTGGTCGATCTCCACCGCTGCCGAGACCGTATCGTCGTCGGTACCCACAAGCGACAGGCTGAGCTTGCCGGTGGCCTGGGCCTGGGCCAGGGCGGCGACCTGGGTCGGAGTGGCCTTGACGGTGATGGTGCGGGCGATGGTCGGGGTGGAGCGGTCGCTGTCGGCGGTCTGGTCCACGGCGATGATCAGCAGCGCGCTCTGGATCAGCCGGGTGATTTCCCGGCCGCGGCGCTCGCCTTCGCGCGCGGCGCTGCGCCCGGTCCAGTAGACATCGACCCGGTCGCCCGGCCGCAGGAAGCCGGAGACGCCGCTGGCCACGTCCACATTGATGGTAAAGGCGCGCATGCCCCGTCCCAGCCGCGAGGCCACGCCGGCATCGGCGCCGGTGCCGCTGACCTTGACATTCATCACCGCCTCGCCCTTTTCCATGGTGCGCAGCACGGTGCGGAATGCGGGCTCTCCCTCGGGAAACAGCTCGGCGAGCGAGGTAAAGGCGCCTTCGGGCACGGCCTTGACCGGCCATTTCACCGCTTCGACATTTTCGGCGGTGAGCTGGTCGCCATAGGCCAGGCGCTCCTTGACCACGAAGACCTCGGTGGTGGGCACGATCTGGGCGCGCAGGGCGCGTTCGGCGGCCAGCTGCGCCTTCTGGGCGTCGATATAGCCGCGCGCCATGTAGACCGCGAAGCCGGCCAGGCCGACGCCAAGCACAAGGACCAGTCCAAATATCACTCGCATCTCGTGTCCTTTCCTGCGCCACTCGCTGCGGTGGCGGTTACCTCATACCTCAGGCTGGTTGTCGCCGGGAAATGCGGCGAAATCTGGGGCAAAGGGTGGTATTTGCGGGGAAAGTCGGGCGGATTTTCGGGGGCAGGCGGTAGGAGCGGGCACCGGGGCAGCCGCGGCGCCCGGGCCGCCCGGAGCCCCCGGAACTGCGGGGCGCAACAGTGAAAGGGCCGGCCCTGTTGCCAGGACGCGGCCCTGTTCGTCGGTTTCGCCCGAGCGATCAGTAGCTGGCGATGGTGGTGCCGGCCAGTTCGCTCGAGATGGTGTCGGCGAGCGTCGTGGTGCCGCCGGAGACGGAGGTCAGCACGGCGATGCCGAGGCCCACGATGGCGGCGGTGAGCACCACCCA
>JALWJU010000432.1 GCA_026997055.1 Paracoccaceae bacterium
GTGCAGGCGCTCAGCGCCGGCGAACTGGTGGTGCATGTGGATCACGGGGTCGGCCGCTTCACCGGACTCGAGACCATCGAGGCGCTCGGCGCGCCGCATGAATGCCTCGCGCTCGAATATGCGGGCGGCGACCGCCTCTATCTGCCGGTGGAAAACATCGAGCTCTTGTCGAAATTCGGCCACGAGGAAGGCCTGCTCGACCGGCTCGGCTCCGGCGCCTGGCAGGCGCGCAAGGCCCGGCTCAGGCAGCGCATCCGCGAGGTGGCCGAAAAGTTGATTCGGCTTGCCGCCGAACGCGCCCTGCGCCGCGCCCCGGTGATGGAGGCACCCGACCATGCCGCGGCCGAATTCGCCGCCCGCTTTCCCTGGCAGGAGACCGAGGACCAGCTCGCGGCGATCGAGGACGTGGCCCAGGATCTTGCCTCCGGCCGGCCCATGGACCGGCTGGTCTGCGGCGATGTGGGCTTCGGCAAGACCGAAGTCGCCATGCGCGCGGCCTTCATCGCCGCCATGTCCGGCTACCAGGTCGCCCTCATCGCCCCCACCACGCTGCTCGCACGCCAGCATTACAAGAGCTTCGCCGAGCGCTTTCGCGGCCTGCCGATCGAGGTCGGCCAGCTCAGCCGCTTCGTGCCCGCGCGCGAGGCCGAGCGCAGCCGCGAGGGGATCAGGAACGGGCGCATGGATATCGTCGTCGGCACCCATGCGCTGCTGGCGAAAAACCTGCGTTTTCACAACCTTGGCCTGTTGATCGTGGACGAGGAGCAGCGCTTTGGCGTGGCCCACAAGGAGCGGCTCAAGGAGCTTCGCAGCGATGTCCATGTGCTCACCCTCACCGCCACCCCGATCCCGCGCACCCTGCAGATGAGCCTGAGCGGCATCCGCGACCTTTCGGTGATCGCCACGCCGCCGGTGGACCGGCTGGCGATCCGCACCTATGTGAGCGAGTTCGACAGCGTGACCATCCGCGAAGCGCTCCTGCGCGAGCATTACCGGGGCGGGCAGAGCTTCTTCGTGGTGCCGCGCATCGCCGATATAACGGGCATCGAGGAATTCCTGCGCGAGCATGTCCCGGAGGTCAGCTATGTGGTCGCCCACGGGCAGATGGCGGCGGGCGAGCTCGACCGGCGGATGAACGCCTTCTATGACGGCAAGTTCGACGTGCTGCTGGCCACCACCATCGTCGAAAGCGGGCTCGACATCCCCACCGCCAATACCATGATCATCCACCGCGCCGACATGTTCGGCCTTGCCCAGCTTTACCAGATCCGCGGCCGGGTGGGGCGCTCGCGCACGCGCGCCTATGCCTACCTCACCACAAAGCCCCGCGCGCCGCTGACGCCCGCCGCCGAAAAGCGCCTCAAGGTGCTCGCGAGCCTCGATTCGCTCGGCGCGGGCTTTGCGCTCGCAAGCCAGGATCTCGACATCCGCGGCGCCGGCAACCTCTTGGGCGAAGCGCAGTCGGGCCAGATCCACGAAGTCGGCTACGAGCTTTACCAGCAGATGCTCGAAGAGGCGATCGCCAGGATCAAATCCGGCGAAATGGGCATCTCCACCGATATCGAGGAAACCTGGTCGCCGCAGATCAATCTCGGCGTTCCGGTATTGATTCCAGATAGTTACGTGCCAGATCTCGATGTGCGCCTGGGCCTCTACCGGCGCCTTTCGAGCCTCGCCAGCAAGGTCGAGCTCGAAGGCTTCGCCGCCGAGCTGATCGACCGCTTCGGCAAGCTGCCGCGCGAGGTCAACATGCTGATGCTGGTGATGCGCATCAAGGGCATGTGCAAGCGCGCGGGGATAGCACGGCTCGATGGCGGGCCCAGGGGCGCGACGCTGCAGTTTCACAACGACAAGTTCGCAAGCCCCGAAGGCCTCGTGCACTACCTGCAGGCCCAGAAGGGGCTCGCAAAGATACGCGACAACAAGCTGGTGATCCGCCGCGACTGGAAGGCGCCGGCCGATCGCATCAAGGGCGCCTTCGCCATCGCCCGCGACCTTGCCCAGATCGTGGCCGAGAGCAAGACCGAGAGCAAGGCCGGGGCGAAGAAGCGATAATCCGCACCCTCTGCACCCTTTCGCCTTTCCCGAAATACTCCCGCCGGAGGCATGAAATCTCCTGCGCCGTGCTCAAAGCTCTCCCGGCCGCCGGATCCGCCCGGTGAGCCAGAAGGCCAGCGCCGCCATCCCCAGCACCCCCGCGGCCAGCGGCCGCGCAGTGCCATCATAGGCCAGCCCCAGCGGCACCGCGATCAGGATCGCCCCGGTAGTGCCCAGCGCCGTATTCACCGAGGAGGCCAGCCCGGCAATATGGCCGAGCGGCTCCAGCGCCAGCGCGTTCAGGTTGCCGATGGTCAGCCCGGCCTGGAAAAACAGCGACAGGGTCCAGAACAGGTAAAGCGCGAAGGAAAGGTCGCCAGCCGGCAGCAGAAAGCCCGCGCCCAGCATCAGCGCCGAGAGCGCGACCTGCACCCCCATCATCGCGCGCACCATGGCCCGCATCCCCAGCCGCTCCACCAGCCGCGCATTGAGAAACCCGGCCGAAGTGGAAAGCACCGCGATCGCCCCGAAATAGAGCGGAAAGCTCTGCCCCCGCCCGTAGGTGCGGTCGAATATCTGCTGCACGCTGGTCAGGGTCGAAAACAGCATCCCGCTGGCCAGCATCAGCACCAGAATCGCAAGCCGGGAAGTGGGGTGGGCAAGGATTTCGCCAAGTGCGGCCACGATATCGCGCAGGCTCAGCGCCCGGCGCCGCTCGGCGGGCAGGGTCTCGGGCTGGCGCAGCACGAACCAGCCCGCGATCAGCCCGGCAAATACCATGAAGGCCACAAACACCGCCCGCCAGCCCCAGGTGCTGCTGATCGTCTGGCCCAGCAGCGGCGCAATGGCCGGCACCAGCGAAAAGACGATCATTACATAGGACATGATCCGCGCCATCTGCGCCCCCCTGTAGCGGTCGCGCACGATCGCCATGGTTACTACCCTGGGCCCCGAAGCTCCCAGCCCCTGGATGAAACGCGCCGCCAGAAGTGCCTCCAGGTTCTGCG
>JALWJU010000433.1 GCA_026997055.1 Paracoccaceae bacterium
GGCGATCACCTCGGCGGTCCTGTCGCTTGGCATGATCGCCACCCAGCTCGGGCAATTGCCGCTGATCGCCTATTTCGGCAGGCTTTCGGTGGCGGCCTTCGTGCTGGCGCTGATCGCCGATCTGCTGGTATTGCCGGCGGTGCTGCTCCTGGCGCACAGATTGCTGCCGGCATGGATGATGAGGATACGCAAATGAAGCTGGCCCTGAAGCTGACATGCCTGCTGGCGGCCCTGTCGGTCACGGCGCAGACGGCCATGGCGGCCGGCCTGTTCTCCCTGACCGGAGAATGGCGCGGTGTGGGCGCGATCGTGACCGAACCCGGCGCGCCGGGGCGCGAGGGGCGCTGCCGACTGACCGCCACGCCGCTGGTGGCGGGCAGGGAGATGCGCCTGAAGGGGCGCTGTGCCACCGACCGGGGCAGTGCCGATCTGAGCATGCGTTTCGTGCTGCACGAAGGGGGAGTGCTGGCCGCGGCCGTGACCAGCTCGGCGCGCGGGGGCGAGGCGGTGCAGTTCATCGGCCGGCTCGAGGGGGGCGTGGCCCGCCTTTCCAGCCGCGCTCCGGTCGAACAGGGCGGCATACGCGGCACCAGTCGCTTTAGCCTGGCGCTGCGCGATGGCGACCACTTTCGCCTGCGTCAGTGGCTGGAGCCTGTGGATGGAGGCGCCCCCCTGGACATGGTGGAGATGGAATTTGCGCGTGCGCAGTGACGCATGCGCATTTTTCCGTGCTGTTAACAATTTGCTTAACAGCTTCGCAGACACATGCTAACCTGTCCGTAACAAACAGATAAAAGCAGTCGTAATACAGGCAGACAGCAGGCAGACAGGCATGAAAACGGGCTATCGTGGCACGTTTGTCATCTCGTGGACGCAAACGGAAGTGGACGGGCTTCGGAACGCGCCGGTGAGCGCGCTCGGGGCGGGGTCGAGCTGGTGCTGGCGCGGAGAGGCGCTGCGCGTGGACGGGCCGCCGGAAGTCCTGCTTCTGGAGCCCGGGGACGAGGAGACGGACATTCGCCGGCGCGCGGCAAAGGTGGTGCACCGGCTGGTGGGCGCGGCGCTTGCAGGCGTGACGCCCGACGCCGGAGAAATGGCGCGATTCGCAGCGGATGACCCGCTGCTTGACATGGGCTTCGAAGTGACCGACGGGCACCGGGCCTGGCGGGTGACGCTGATCGACGTGGCCCGGGGTCGGGGGCCGCTGCTGATGTTCGTGGGAGCGCCGCCGCCGGAGGGAAAGGAGCTCTGGGTGGTGCGCGAGGCACTGCAGGCGGGGCATCTGAACCGGATTGCCGATCAGCCCACCGGGGTGATCTGCTTCACCCCGGGTACCCGCATCCGCTGCGCGGACGGCGACAAGCCGGTACAGGATCTGCGCGAGGGCGACCGGATACAGACCCGCGACAATGGCGAGCAGGAAATTCTGTGGATCGGCAGTCGCCGCATTACCGGGGCCCGGCTCCATGCCATGCCCGAGATGCGTCCGGTGCGTATCCGGGCCGGGGCGTTCGGGCTGGAGGTGCCCGAGGATGATCTGATCGTTTCGCCCCGCCATCGGCTGCTGGTGCGCGGGGTGCGGGCGCGCGAGCTTTTCAATGCCGATGAGGTGCTGGTCAGGGCCGAGGATCTGATCGACCACCGCCGGGTGGTTCTGGACCGCTCCTTGCGCGAGGTGACCTATGTGCATCTGCTGCTGGAGCGTCACGAGGTGGTCTGGGCCAACGGGGTGGAGACCGAGAGCTTTCACCCGGCGGCGGCACCGCTGGAGGCGATCGAGGCGGGGCAGCGGGCGCGTTTGCTGGAGATGTTTCCGCAGCTGGAAGCCGATCCGGGGGCCTATGGGGATTATGCGCGGCGGACGCTGAGCGACGCGGAGGCGGCGATCCTGCGTGGGGTGGCGGCGTGAGGGCTTTCGCCGGGCTCGTGCCCGGCGATCCGCCGGGGGGCCAGCCCCCCGGACCCCCCGGGATATTTCGGGAAGTATGAGGGAATTCCGGGATTGCCCGCTTCCGGTCGCAAAAGACGGCTACACCCGCGGGAAAAGCTGGTGTAGAACCGTGCCGAGCAGTAAGCAGAAGGCTTGAAACATGTTGCCCAATCTTGCCCCGATCCCCGAACTCTATGTCTCCTGGGAGAGCGCCCAGAAGCTGAAGCTGGAGGCGGCCGAGCTGACCTCCTGGGATCTGACGGCGCGTCAGATCTGCGACCTCGAGCTTCTGATGAATGGCGGCTTCTACCCGCTCAAGGGCTTCCTCGGGCGCGAGGATTACGACAGCGTGGTCGAGACCATGCGACTCGCCGATGGCAGTCTCTGGCCGATGCCGATCACGCTCGATGTGAGCGAGGAATTCGCCGCCGGGCTCGAAGAGGGGCAGGACATCGCGCTGCGCGATCAGGAGGGCGTGATCCTCGCCACCATGACGGTGACGGATATCTGGACCCCGGACAAGTCGCGCGAGGCCGAGAAGGTATTCGGCGCCGATGACCTGGCCCATCCGGCGGTCAACTACCTGCACAATACGGCAGGCAAGGTCTATCTCGGCGGCCCGGTGGTGGGCATCCAGCAGCCGGTGCATTACGACTTTCGCGCCCGGCGCGACACGCCCAACGAACTGCGCGCCTTTTTCCGCAAGCTCGGCTGGCGGCGCATCGTCGCCTTTCAGACCCGCAACCCGCTGCACCGCGCGCACCAGGAGCTTACCTTCCGCGCCGCGCGCGAGGCGCAGGCGAACCTGCTCATTCACCCGGTCGTGGGCATGACCAAGCCCGGCGACGTGGACCACTTCACCCGGGTGCGCTGCTACGAGGCGGTGCTGGACCAGTACCCGACCGCCACCACCACCATGAGCCTGCTCAATCTGGCCATGCGCATGGCCGGGCCGCGCGAGGCGCTCTGGCACGGGCTGATCCGGCGCAATCACGGCTGCACCCATTTCATCGTCGGGCGCGACCATGCCGGGCCGGGCAACAACTCTGCCGGCGAGCCCTTCTACGGCCCCTATGACGCGCAGGAGCTTTTCAAGAAACACCAGGA
>JALWJU010000434.1 GCA_026997055.1 Paracoccaceae bacterium
GCCACCTCCGGCGCCTCCGGCCGCCAGAATATCGCGCACAGCCCCGCAACATCCGCCCCGCCGCCTCCAGTGCCGCCCTCTCCGGGCAACCGGCAGCGATCTCCTCTTCGGCATCTTCGCCTGTCCGCCGGAGTAGCCGGATTCCTCTCACCTGCCCGTGAAGAACGCATGCGCATCTTGCAGACTTCCCACGGGCGGCCTACCTGACACCCTGAGCCGGACACCGCCCGCCCGGGAAGCGAGAGGCGAGAGGCGAGAGGCCAGGGATTGCAAAGGGAACGAGGAGCGCAAGGGAGACAAGGATGAAAACCGAACGCGTGACATTCACCGGCCATGACGCAAGCCGGCTCTCCGCCCGCCTCGACCTGCCCGACGGGCCGCTGCTGGCCACGGCCCTGTTTGCCCATTGCTTCACCTGCTCCAAGGACAGCCTCGCCGCCCGGCGCATCTCCGCCCGCCTCACCGGCGCCGGCATCGCGGTGCTGCGCTTCGACTTCACCGGGCTGGGAGACAGCGAGGGGGATTTCGCCGAAACCACCTTTTCCTCCAATGTCGCCGACCTCGTCGCCGCCTGCGCCTACCTCGACGAGCGCAACATGACGCCCAGCATGCTGATCGGCCATTCGCTGGGCGGCGCGGCCGTGCTCAGGGCCGCGGCCGAAATCGACAGCATCCGCGCCGTGGTCACCCTCGGCGCCCCCTTCGCGCCCGATCACGTCACCCACAATTTCGCCGATCAGTTGCAGGAAATCATGCAGGACGGCGTGGCCAGGGTCGATCTGGGCGGGCGCCCCTTCTGCATCGGCAAGGCCTTCCTCGACGACATCTCCGCCGCCGAACTGGCGCCCGCCATCCGCAATCTGCGCGCCGCGCTGCTGGTGATGCACGCCCCGCTGGACCAGGTGGTGGGGATCGAGAACGCCCAGGCCATCTTCACCGCCGCCATGCACCCCAAGAGCTTCGTCACGCTCGACGATGCCGACCACCTGCTCAGCCGCCCCGAAGACGGCGAATATGCCGCCGGCGTCATTGCCGCCTGGGCCACCCGCTACCTCGACCTCAGCCCGCCCGCGCCCCCGCCCGGCGCGCCCGAAGGCGTGGTGCGCGTGACCGAGGCCGACCCCGAGGGCTTCCTGCAGGACATCAATGCCGGCCCCTACCACCACGCGCTCGCCGACGAGCCGGTGGCCTATGGCGGCACCAACCGGGGCATGTCCCCCTACGGCTTCCTCTCCGCCGGGCTCGGCGCCTGCACCTCGATGACCATCCGCATGTATGCGCGGCGCAAGAAATGGCCGCTCGAATCGGTGCGCGTGGACGTGACCCACGACAAGGTCCACGCCCAGGACGCCGAAACCGGCGCCACGCAGAAGATCGACACCTTCTTTCGCGAAATCCACCTCACGGGAGAACTCGACGACGCCCAGCGCCAGCGGCTGCTGGAAATCGCCGACAAATGCCCGGTGCACAAGACCCTGCGCCATTCCAGCCGAATCGAAACCAGCCTGGCTCCGGAATAATGCCGCTGTCCGTGCGATGCGCGGAGAGCGGCTTGCGTGATATCCGCCGCCGGTGTCCGTACGTCCTTCGGAAAGCTTCGCCCTTGACGCGCTCCGGGAGCTTCGCCACCCTTGCCTGGTGTGGCTGCATGACAGAAAAGGCGGGTCGGCGGCGGCGGTACGGGGCGGTTCGCGCGCTTCTGAAACGCGACGATTCAGGATAGCAGACAGGATCGAAAGATGCCCCTCACCAAGCCTTCCCCTGGGCCTTCCCCTGGGCCTTCTCCTGGAAACGGACCGCGGGCGCAGCGGGCGCGCGGGCGCGTGGGGATCGGCTTCGGGGCGGCGGGGCTGAGGCGCCTGCGCCAGCAGGGCTGTGCGCGCTGCCTGCTGCCACGCATCCATGCGGGCGACGCGCATGCGGTGGTGATCAACACGGCAGGCGGTCTGACCGGAGGCGACCGCTTCGAGATCGAGGCCGAACTGGACGAAGCGGCACGCCTGGTGCTGACCACGCAGGCCGCCGAGCGCATCTATCGCAGCGCCGGCGGGCGGGCCGAGGTGACGAACCGCCTGTCGCTCGCGCCGGGGGCGCGGCTCGCCTGGCTGCCGCAGGAGACGATCCTGTTCGACCGCGCGGCGCTGGGGCGGCGGCTCGAGGTGGATCTGGCGCCGGATGCGCGCTTTCTCGGCCTGGAAATGCTGGCGCTGGGGCGGCGGGCCTCGGGCGAAGCGCTTTCGCAAGCGCATCTCACCGATCACTGGCGGATCCGGCGCGCGGGGCGGCTTTTGCATGCCGAGGCCTTGCGGCTCACGGGCGATATTGGCACAGTGGCGCCACGCGCGGGGCTGCTCGACGGGGCGCGGGCACTGGCGGTGCTGGTGCTGGTGGCGCCCCAGGCCGAGGCGCTGCTGGACCGGGTGCGCGCGCTTTTGCCCGTTTCGCCCGGCGGCGGGGGGCTGCGCGCGGCGGCCTCGGCCTGGGAGGGGCGGCTGGTGGTGCGGCTCATGGCGGAGGATTTGCGGCCGCTGAAGGCAGGGTCGGGACGGCTGCTCGGAGGCCTGCCCGGGGGCGCCGTGCCCCGGGTATGGCAGATATGAGGCAGAGGGGGAGAGAGGGGGAGAGAGGGGAGAGGACATGAACCTGACACCGAGGGAAAAGGACAAGCTGCTGGTGAGCCTCGCGGCGATGGTGGCACGCGACCGGCGCGCGCGGGGCGTCAAGCTCAACCACCCCGAGGCGATCGCGCTGATCACCGATTTCGTGGTCGAGGGAGCGCGCGAGGGGCGAACGGTCGCCGACCTGATGGAGGCGGGCGCCCATGTGGTCAGCCGCGCCGATTGCATGGAGGGAGTGGCCGAGATGATCCACGACGTGCAGGTGGAGGCGACCTTTCCCGACGGCACCAAGCTGGTGACTGTGCATCAGCCGATCCGCGGGTGAGGCGGGGCGATTTTTCGCAGAAAAATCGGGCCTCCGGCGGGAGTATTTGGGCCAAGATGAAAGGGGTAAGATGATACCGGG
>JALWJU010000435.1 GCA_026997055.1 Paracoccaceae bacterium
GGCTGGATCACAGACCACTCGAAATCCGTCAAATCAAATCGCGCCATGCTCACCTCCTGCTCTTTGCAGAAAGTGAATCACAAACCGTCAGAGATGGGAATCCTGTTTATGGGTATGTGACCTAGCCCTGCGGGCGCCCGCCCCGGATCGCGCAGAGCGAAGTCCCGCATGCCGGGCCGGCATGGCGTCCCGGAGAAAGCGGAAGGGGGAGACCCCCCGGAAACGATTGTCAGGCTTGTGGTTTGTCGGGCCACGCCATACCCTTGCGCCATGCTTCGCTATCTGCTTGTCCGCCTGCTTTCTCTCGCGCTCAGCCTGGTGGCTGCATCGCTGGTGGTCTTTGCGGTAATCGAGGTGATCCCGGGCGATCCGGCCAGCTACATGCTGGGGCTCAATGCCACCCCCGAGGCGGTGGCGGCGCTGCGCGACGAACTGGGGCTCGATGGCAGTCTGGCCGCCCGTTATCTGGACTGGGTAAGCGGGATGCTCGCCGGCGATTTCGGCATGAGTTACACCTACCGGGTGCCGGTGGCCGAGCTGATCGGCGACCGGATCGTCGTCTCCCTGCCGCTGGCGCTGCTGGCGCTGGCGCTGTCCACGGCGATTGCCTTTCCGGTCGGGATCATCGCCGCGGCGCGGCGTGGGCGCTTCACCGATTACACCATCATGGGAGCGACGCAGCTGGGGATCGCGGTGCCGAATTTCTGGTTTGCCATGCTCTTGGTGCTGGTCTTTGCGGTCAACCTGCGCTGGTTTTCGGCCGGGGGCTTTCCGGGCTGGGAGGCGGGCCTGCTCGCGAGCCTCAAGGCGCTGGTCCTGCCGGCGGTGGCGCTGGCACTGCCGCAGGCGTCGATCCTGGCGCGGGTGATGCGCTCCTCGCTGATCGAAACCCTGGGGCAGGATTACATCCGCACCGCGCGCGCCAAGGGGCTGAGCCGGCGCGCCGCCACCCGCCGCCATGCGCTCAGGAATGCGATGATCCCGGTGCTGACCATCATCGGCCTGCAATTCAGCTTCCTGCTCGCCGGCGCGATCATCATCGAAAACGTCTTCTTCCTGCCCGGGCTCGGGCGGCTGATCTTTCAGGCCATCACCCAGCGTGACCTGGTGGTGGTGGAAAGCGTGGTGATGCTGCTGGTATTTGCCGTGATCGTGGTCAATTTCGCGGTCGATCTCGCCTATGCGGCGGTGGATCCGCGCCTGCGGCGGGGGGGGCGGAGGTGAGGCGACTGCCGGTGCAGATCGTAATCGGCGCGGCGCTCACGGCGCTGTTTCTGGGCGCAGCACTCCTCTCCTTCGTCTGGACGCCTTATGACGTGGCCACGCTCGACATCGCCCGCAAGCTGACCCCGCCCGGCGCGGAATACTGGCTGGGCAGCGACCATTTCGGCCGCGACACGCTGTCGATGCTGATGGTGGGCGCGCGCACTTCCATCGCCGTGGCGGTGCTGGCTGTGGGGATCGGCATGGCGCTGGGCGTGCCGCTGGGGCTGGCGGCGGCGGCGCGGCGGGGCTCGTGGCTCGACGAGGTGATCATGCGCACCAACGACCTGATCTTCGCCTTTCCCTCGCTGGTCATCGCCATCCTGATCACCGCCGTGTTCGGCCCCTCGGCCACCAATGCCATTCTCGCCATCGGCATCTTCAACGTGCCGGTCTTTGCCCGGGTCGCGCGCGGCGGGGCGCTGAGCCTGTGGACGCTCGATTTTGTCCTGGCGGCGCGGGTCGCGGGCAAGGGGGCTGCGCGCATCTCGGCCGAGCACATCCTGCCCAATATCGCCAATCTGCTGATCGTGCAGGGCACCATCCAGTTCTCGCTCGGCATCCTCGCCGAGGCGGGGCTCTCCTATGTCGGCCTCGGCGCCCAGCCGCCCACGCCCAGCTGGGGGCGGATGCTGGCCGACGCTCAGACGATGATCTACACCGCGCCGCGGCTCGCGATCCTGCCCGGCGTCGCCATCATCCTGATGGTGCTGGGGCTGAACCTGATGGGCGACGGGCTGCGCGACCTGCTGGACCCGAGAGTCAGGAGGGCGCGCGGATGATCCGGCTGGAGGATCTGAGCCTGACGATCGGCGAAAGCGAGATCCTGCGCCGGGTGAGCCTCGATATCGCCCCGGGCAGGGTCACCGGGCTGGTGGGCGAGAGCGGCTCGGGCAAGTCGATGACCGCGCTTGCAATAATGCGACTTCTGCCGGAGAGAAGCCGGGTTGCAGGCCGGGTAATGCTGGACGATTCGAACATTCTCGACTTTTCCGAGCGCGACATGTGCGTGCTGCGCGGAAGCCGGATCGGGATGATCTTTCAGGAGCCGATGACGGCGCTCAATCCGGTCAAGACGATTGGCGACCAGGTGATGGAGACGCTCCTGATCCACACCGATCTCAGCCCCGCCGAGGCCCGCGAAATCGCCCGCGAAAAGCTCGCCCGCGTCGGCCTGCCCGAGGACCGCTTCCCGCTCACGCGCTATCCCCACGAGCTTTCCGGCGGCCAGCGCCAGCGGGTCTGCATCGCCATGGCAATCGCGCTCTCGCCGGAACTGCTCATCGCCGACGAGCCCACCACCGCGCTCGATGTCACCACCCAGGCGCAGATCCTCGACCTGCTGCGCGATCTGGTGCGCGAAGAAGGGATGAGCCTCTTGCTGATCACCCATGACCTCGCCGTGGTCGCCGGCATGGCCGATCATGTGGCGGTGATGCAGAAAGGCGAGATCGTCGAGCAGGGCGCGACCGAGCCGCTTTTCCGCGCCATGCGCCACCCCTATACGCGCGCGCTGCTCAAGGCCTCGTCGCACGCGCCGGCGCGCCGGCCCACCGCGACGGGCGAAGCGATCCTCACCGTCAGCAAAGCGGTGCGCGACTATGCCCTGCCGCGCACGCGCCTCATCGGCCCGGCGCCGGTCTTTCGCGCCGTGCGCTCCGTGAGCTTCAGCCTCAACAGGGGCGAGAGCCTCGGCCTCGTGGGCGAATCGGGCTGCGGCAAGTCCACGCTCGCGCGCGCCATCCTCGGCCTCGAG
>JALWJU010000436.1 GCA_026997055.1 Paracoccaceae bacterium
CATCTTCCCTTTCCCCGTCTCACGCCCCCGTGAGATGCGCGGATGCGCCCCTTCCCCCTGAATGCCTGGCAGGTTAAACACGGACGGATTGTCGGGCTGCCCCGGCTTAGGCAGGAGCGAGAGACGATGATATTCTGGCTGATTATCGGGCTGACCGCCCTCGGGGTGGCGGCGATTCTGGCCTGGACCATGATGCGCAGCGGCGACGATGCGACCGACAGCGCGCTCCACGATGTCCAGGTCTATCGCGACCAGCTGGCCGCCATCGAGCGCGACCTCGAACGCGGCACCCTGGAGGCGGACGAGGCCGAGCGCGCCCGCACCGAAGTCTCGCGCCGCCTGCTGGCCGCCGACAGAGAGGCACGGGCGGGCGGGCGCACGGCCCGCCCCCCACGGGCGGCCACCTACGGGGCGCTCCTGCTGAGCGGGCTGGTGCTGACCCTGGGCAGCTACTACGTCTATACGCAGCTGGGCGCCAACCGCCCCGGCCTGCCGCTCTACCCGGACATGGGGCTCGCCAAGCGCATGGCCGAGGCCGACGCCCTGCGCGCCAACCGCCCGAGCCAGGAGGAAGCCGAAGCCGACCTGCCCCCCTGGCCCGGCCCTTCCGCCGACATCCCCCGGGACTATCTCGACCTGATCGACCGGCTGCGCGCCGCGGTGGCCGAGCATCCCGACGACCTGCAGGGCAACCAGCTTCTCGCCCTGCATGAGGGGCGCCTGGGCAATTTCGTCGCCGCCCACCGGGCCATGGCCAGGGTCCTGGAGATACGCGGCGACCAGGCGGGCAGCGACGAGTACCTCCAATACGCCGACCTCCTGATCAACGCCGCCGGCGGCTATGTCTCCCCGCAAGCCGAAGCAGCGCTGCAGGAAGTGCTCAAGCGCCGCCCCGAGGACCCGGTGGCGCGCTTCTATTCGGGGCTGATGTTCGCCCAGACCGGCCGCCCGGACCGGGCCTTCCGGATCTGGCGCGCCCTGCTGGAGAAATATCCCGACGACCCGGTGCTTGCCCCCCCGATCCGCGCCCAGATCGGCCAGCTCGCCGCCGCCGCCGGGGTGCGCTACACGCCCCCCGAAGCGCCCGGGCTGGCCGGTCCCGATGCCGATGCCATCGCCGCCGCCGCCGACATGAGCGCCGAGGAGCGCACGGCCATGATCGAAGGCATGGTGGGCCGGCTCTCCGAACGCCTGGCCAACGAGGGCGGCACTTCGCAGGAATGGGCCCAGCTCATCGGAGCCCTCACCGTGCTCGGCCGCACCGATCAGGCCGCCGCGATCTGGCAGGAGGCCCGGGTCACCTTCGCCGAGAGCCCCGAAGACCTGGCCCGCGTGAATGCCGCGGCCGACCGCGCCGGCCTTCCTCCCCCGCCGCCCGCCGCCGACGATGCCCCGGATGCCACCGAGAACACCGAGGCCGCCCGTCTGCGCGCGCTCGACAACCAGGTGTCCCGGCTTTCCGACCGGCTCTTTTCCGAGGGCGGGCCGGCCGGGGACTGGGCAAGGCTGATCGAGCTTCTGGGCCAGATGGGCGAGAGCGAAAAGGCGGGACAGGTCTGGCAGGCGGCCCGGGAAGCCTTCGCTCGGACGCCGGAGCAGCTTGAAATCATTCACCAATCCGCGCTCAAGGCCGGGGTGGCCGAGTGATTTTCGAGACCATCGAGGATTTCGCCGCCGCACTGGCCCCGATGCGCGCCCTGATCGGGCTCGACCTCGGCACCCGCACCATCGGCATCGCCGTTTCCGACCGGATGCTCGGCGTCGCCAGCCCCCTCGAAACCCTCCGGCGCCGGAAATTCACCCAGGACGCAACCCGCCTGCTGGAGATCGCCGAAGCGCGCGAAATCGGCGGCATCGTGCTGGGCCTGCCGCGCAACATGGACGGCTCCGAAGGCCCGCGCGCCCAGTCCAGCCGCGCCTTCGCCCGCAATCTCGCCCGCCTCACCGACCTGCCCATCACCTATTGGGACGAGCGCCTGTCCACCGTCGCCGCCGAACGCGCCCTGATCGAGGCCGACACCTCGCGCGCGCGACGCGCCGAGGTGATCGACCATGTGGCCGCCGCCTTCATCCTGCAGGGCGCGCTGGACCGGCTGGGAATGCTGCGCGATGGGTGACATCTGGCAGCGCGACGAGCCCGACTCTCCCTGCGTACAGATCTGCCTCCTGCACCCGGAGACGGGCCTGTGCATCGGCTGCCTTCGCAGCGGCGAGGAAATCGCGCGCTGGCCGGCAATGACCGCCGAGGAGCGCCGCGCGCTGCTGGCCGAGCTGCCCGCCCGCAAGGACCGGATCGCCCCCCGCCGCCGGGGCGGGCGCGCCCGCACTCGCACAAAACGCACACCGGAGCGCGGCTGAGCCCCGATTTTCTGCGAAAAATCGCGCCCGCCGCCCCATGCCCGCCCTTCGACGCGCTGCGCCTGCCTACATGCAATCATCCCCAGCGCTCACCGCAGGCGGCTCACGCGCAGTCAGTGCATGAATCCGAATCGTCCGTATCGCTGCCGGTCGGCGCATACAGATCATCATCCTTGAACGGCTCGATTCTGATCGCATAGGAATCGCGGGCAAGCCTCGGCGAGGAGGCGACGAAGACCAGCCCCTGGCCGGATGCGCCCGGCGCATAGCCCAGCAACACCCCCCGCCTGTCCTTCCGGAAGCCCTTCTGCTCCAACAGAACCGCCAGCGCGGGAGTGACGAAGCGCATCTTGCCGAACAGGTCCCTGGCCACCACCATCCCGTTTTTTTCAGCGTCGGATATGGCCTCGGAAAGAGACGGAAATACCGTCTGCCTGTAGCCTTCCGCGCCGCCCCCGGCGCCCTCCTGGGCATAGCCGGCCCCGGCAGAAAAACAGATCGCGCAGGCCGTAACGGCCGCCTTCAGGAATTTCATCGCATATTTCCTTTCTTTCAAACGGTGAGGTGCTGAAATCCGCCTTCCCTGCTTCTGGTTCAAACTCTCATCTCTTCAAAATTCATCAAACCGGAGCAATATCGGGCGGCAGCCCATACCC
>JALWJU010000437.1 GCA_026997055.1 Paracoccaceae bacterium
GGGCCGGGGCGGCTCTCCTCAAGGTTGACAGCTGTCAACTTCTCCGGCCCGCCCGGCGCGGTGGCCACGATGGCAAGGCCCATCTCAACCCTCCCCCGGCGCCTTTTCGGCACGGAATACATCATCAACCGGCAGTTGCAGGGCATTGGAGAGCGCGTTGGTCTTCGTGGCCAGGCCGACGATTTGCAGGAACTCGGCGTGCTGTTCGTCGGTCAGCCCCTTGGCGCGCGCAGCCGCCGTGTGGGAATGGACGCAATAGGCGCAATTGTTCGCCACCGAGACGGCGAGATAGATCAGCTCCTTCGTCAGCGGATCGAGGCTCGAAGGCGTCGCCATGACCTCCTTGATCTCGCGCCAGGTGCGCTCCAGCAGCGCCGGGTCGGCGGCGAGGTAATGCCAGATATTGTTGATGAAATCGCTGCCCCGCGTGGCGCGGATATCGTCGAAGACCGCGCGCACGCGCGGATCGCTTTCGGGGTCCGGGGGTGGGGTGAGTACGGCCATCTTGCACTTCCTCGAGACCCGTGGCGACCGGGCCGCCACGGGTGATTCGCCTGCCGGTTACATCAGCGCGATGATGCGGGCCGGCCCGCCGGTGCCGCCGCGATGCTTGGGCGCGCCGATCACCAGCGTGGCGCCGGATGCGGGCACCGCGTCGAGATTGGCGATGTTCTCGATGCCGAAGCGCCCGGAAGGAAGCCAGGCATAATGGGTGACGAAATCGGTCGAGGGGCCATGGTCGAGCGAGAGCGTATCCACCGCCATGGAGGTGGCGCCGGTCTCTTCCATCAGCATCTTCGTGGCCTCGATGTGAAAGCCCGGAAAATGCATCACACCCTCGGCATCGGCATTGCGGAACTTGTCGGAATTCACATGCTTGTCCCAGCCCGAATTCATCGCCACGCAGGCCCCCGCCGGGATCTCGCCATGCTCGGCCATCCAGGCCTTGATGTCGTCGGGCGTGACCTGGGCATCGGGGTTTTCGGCCGCCCGCTCCCTTATGTCGATCACGCAGAGCGGCGCGACCAGGCTTTCCACCGGGATCTCGTCCACCGAATTGCCATCGGCCGAGAAGTGCAAGGGCGCGTCGATATGGGTGCCGGTATGCTCGTTGAGGGTCAGGGTCTTGAGGTTGAAGCCGTGCTCGGCAAAGTTGAAATTCTGCTCGATCGAAATACCAGGCTTGCCGAAATAGGTGGGGAAATCAGCGTCATAGGTATGAGTCAGATCGGCAGGAACCATGCCCATACCGCCCCCGTGACTGGCCGCCGAAGCCGCCCCGGCCAGACCGGTGCCGGCCGCGGCCGCCAGCGCCCCCCCGGCGGCAGACCTGAAGAAGCCGCGCCGCGAAAGCATCCTGGTCTTGACCGCATCCATCACGCATATGTCACACATGTTTTCCTCCCTGATTGCTGGAATGCCGTTTGCAGCAGGCATGAGCGGATGCTAGCCAAAGGAAGGCGATTCACAAAGCCCTTTTGACCATCCGGCCAAATTTTGCCTGCTCCGGACGAAATCCGAAAATCCGCCCCCTCTTCCTCTTGCCACAAATATCCCGCGGGGGTCCGGGGGCGCGAAGCCCCCGGCGCTGCCGGCGGCGCCTGTCCGGCTGGCCCGGCGCCTCATGGCGGAGGGGCGGGGAGCGCCAGATCGACCCAGACCAGCCGGTGCGCCGAGGCCAGGACCGCGTCCCGGGCTCCGGGCTCGTCCGCTGCGGGCCAGTACACCCCGCTGCCGCTCACGCGCAGCCCGGCGGAGGGCAGCACGTAATCGACCCGCAGATTGCCGGGCTCCGGTTCCGGCCAGTCCACCGTATCGGTGGCATCTCCCGCCTGCGCGCCGCCCCGGGAGGTCGGGCGCGGATCCTGCAGGGCGGGGTGGGCGAGCAGCGCGGCGATGGCGCTTCTCCGCCCCTCGCCGGATTCGGGATCCAGATTGGCATCTCCAAGGATCACGAAGGGAGGTGCGGGGGGTGCGAAGGGCAAGGCGCCGTCGAGCAGCAGCAGCCAGAACATCACCTCGTCGTGATTGCGCCTGCCGTTGCGGTCTTCGGGACCGTCGAAGACCGGGGCGGTAGCATGGAAGGCGAGCAGGTTCAGCCGCCCGCCCCCGGGCAGACGCACCGGCACCTGCCAGTGAGCGACCGAGGACAGACGCTGCACCGCCTGTGCCTCGGGGCTCAGGAAAGGGCTGCCGTCAGCCTTGCGCGGCAGCAGGGCGCCGGGCAGGTCGCGCCACAGGAAGGCGCTGAAGTCACGCGCCTCTTCGGCAAGGATCGGCAGGCGCGAGAGGATCGCCATGCCGCCCTGCCCGGTAAAGCGCCCGTAGCCCTGGGAATCGCGCGGCTCGTTGAGGCGGCCGTTATTGTCCATGTCCAGCCCGGTGGCCATGCCGCTGTTTGGCTGGCGGGCGAAGAGGTGCGGATATTCCGGCCCCCCCGCCGCCGTCAGGGCATCGCGAAAGGCTGCAAGCGTCCGGTTCCCACGGTCGTAATCGAAATCGAGCAGCAGGATGATATCGGGATCCACCGCCGCGATCACACGCAGGGCGGCGGCGATCTGCGGGTCCTTTCCGCGCAGGATGTCGCGCAGCAGCAGGCCGGGGCCCTCGCGCGAAAGGCCGGTATGCCAGGTGGCGATGCGCAGGGTTTCGGCGCTGAGCGGTATCGGTGCCGCTGCCGCCAGCACCGCCAGCAGGGCGCAGAGGAGGGCGCGGGTCAGGCGGGCTGCCACGCCGAAGGCTCTTCGTCTTCCGTTTCCCGGCGCGCGCGCTCGGCCCGGATCATGCCGGCAACCCGGCTCATGGCCATGCCGCGCATGAACAGCGAGGCCGGCAGGAAGGCCCATGCGGTCAGGGTCCAGATCATCGTGTGATCGTCGGCGATGGAGATGGTGCCGAACAGCCTGCCCGCCGCCGTGACCAGGGCCGGGGTGAGGAAGGGCAGCAGGAAGCCCAGGGCGATGTTGATCGTCGCGTCGCGCTCCAGCCGGTAGATCACATCGCCCCC
>JALWJU010000438.1 GCA_026997055.1 Paracoccaceae bacterium
ATCTCGACCAGCGCGCCCATCAGCCGCCGGAAGCATCCCCGGGCACGATCACCATGCCGTCATGGGCCGGGGTGATGTGGCCGGGGGTTTCGCGTGCCACCGTATCGTGGTCGAGGTCGACATGCATGTTGGTGAGCACGCCGCGCCGGGCGCCGGAGCGCTCGATCCAGGCCACCGCCTGCTCCAGATTGGCGTGCGTCGGGTGCGGCTTGTAGCGCAGGGCGTCGAGGATGAAGGTATCGAGGCCCTCAAGCGCCTCCCAGGCCGGCTCCGGGATGGCCGAGACATCGGGCAGATAGGCCACGTCGCCGATCCGGTAGCCCAGCGCGCGGATGCGCCCGTGCTCGACCTCGAAAGGCGTCAGGGTGAGCGCGCCGCCGGGGCCTTCGACGCGAACTGGCCCCTCGATCGCGTGCAAATCGAGGATCGGCGGGTAGGACGAGCCCTCGGGCTGCACGAAGGCATAGCCGAAGCGGCCCAGCAGCGCCTCGCGGGTCGGCGCATCGGCCCAGACCGGCAGGCGCGCGCCCATGTTGAAGACGATCTGGCGCAGGTCATCGAGCCCGTGCAGGTGGTCGGCATGGGCATGGGTATAAGCGACCGCATCGAGCCGGCCGACATTGGCATCCAGAAGCTGCGCGCGCAGGTCCGGGCCGGTGTCGATCAGCACCCTTGTGGCGCCCCCCTCGCCGATCCGCTCGGCCAGCAGGGAGCAGCGGCGGCGGCGGTTCTTCGGGTTGGCCGGATCGCAGGCGCCCCAGTTGCCGCCCGGCGTATCGGAAAGGCGCGGCACGCCGCCGGAAGAGCCGCAGCCCAGGATGGTGAGCCGCAGGCCGCTCATCGCATCCGCGCCTTGGCGAACAGCCGGTCGAAATTCGCCTCGGTCTGCGCCGCGAAGTCGGCGTAATCCATGCCGAAGATCTCCGCCCCGACCCGGCCGGTGAGCGCCGTGTAGGCGGGCTCGTTGCGCTTGCCGCGATGGGGCGGCGGGGCGAGATAGGGCGAGTCGGTCTCGAGCAGGATGCGGTCAATGGGCGCGGCGGCGAAGATCTCGCGCAGTTCCTGCGAGCGTGGAAAGGCGGCGATGCCCGACATGGACAGGTAGCAGCCAAGCTCCAGCGTGGTGCGCGCGAGCGCGGCGCCGGAGGAAAAGCAGTGCATGACGCAGCCAAAGGCCCCGCGCGCCATTTCCTCGCTGAGGATCGCCGCCATGTCGTCATCGGCGTCGCGCGAATGGATGATCAGCGGCAGCCCGCTCTGGCGCGCGGCCTCGATATGGATGCGCAGGCTCTCCTGCTGCACCGCCTTGCTCTCGGCGGTATAGTGGTAGTCGAGCCCGGTCTCGCCGATGCCGACGCATTTGGGGTGGGCGGCGACTTCCAGCAGGGCTTCGACCGTGGCCATGGGGGTGTCGGCCACGTTCATCGGGTGGTTGGCGGCGGCAAAGAAGATCGGCGCGTGCGCCTCGGCGATGGCCTGCACGGCGGGCACGCTTTCGAGCCGGGTGGCGATGGTGACCATGCGCCGCACCCCGGCGGCGGCGGCATTGGCGACGATCTGCTCAAGCTCGCCTTCGAAATCGGGGAAATCGAGGTGGCAATGGCTGTCGGTGATGGTCGGGGCTGCGGGTTGTGCTTGCTGTGCTTGCAATGCGGGCTGTGCGCTGGACATGGCCACCTCAGGCGGCTGTCTGGGCCGCGGTTTCGTTGATCCTGGAGACCATATCGAGGATGAGCGCGGCGGGGTCAAGGTTGACCGCCACCGCGTGGCTTGCGCGCGCGCTCAGTTCCTGCTCGAGCGCGGCCCAGCGGCGCGCGGCATCGGGGCCGGGGGAAAGGCGGGCGAGCAGGCGGGCCTCTCCCGGCGCCGCCTCCTCGGCGGGGGCAAGCCCGGCGCCGGCGCGGGCGAGACGGGCGAGCAGGGTCTGGATCAGGCGCAGGGCCAGCAGCAGCTTTTCGCGCTCGGCCGCCGGGGCAAGTTCGCCGGCGAGCGCCAGCGCCGCGGGGCGGTCGTAACGCGGGGCGGCAGAGAGGATGGCGACGAGACGCGCATAGAGGTCGGGGCCGTCAAGCGCGGCGAGACGCAGGGCCTCGCCCACGGAGCCGGCGGCGAGCGTGAGCAGGGCCGGAGAGGCTTCCTCCACGCCGGCCTGGGCGAGCGCGGCTGCCATGTCCTCGGCACCGAGCGGCGCGAGGCGAAGCTCGCGGCAGCGCGAGCGGATCGTCGGCAAGAGTCGCATTGGCTGGTGGGCGATGAGTAGCAGCACGGCGTTTTCCGGCGGTTCTTCGAGCAGCTTCAGGAGCGCATTGGCGGCGTTGGGGTTCATCTCGTCGGCCGCGTCCACGATCACCACCCGCCGCCCGCCGCCCGGGGCCGAAAGGCCGAAGAAGCTGCGCAGGCCCCGCACGTCCTCCACCGTGATCATGGCACGCAGGCGCGGCGGGCGGGCCTTTTCGTCCCAGCTGCGCCGCAACAGGCAGAGCGAAGGCTCGCTGAGCGCGGCGATGCGGCGCGAGACCGGGTGATCGGCGGGGATGTCGAGGCTTTTCGCGGGCCCGGGCGCGAACATGCCGCCAGCATCGGGCGGGGTGGCGATCAGAAAGCGCGCGATCTGCCAGGCCAGCGTCGCCTTGCCGACGCCGCGCGGGCCGGTGATCAGCCAGCCGTGATGCAGGCGCCGGGAGTTGAAGGCCTCGAGAAAGCGCCCCGCCGCCGCCTGCTGGCCGAACAGGCGGGCTGTATGGCGTGGATGCGCAGCCCCGGGGGCGCGGTCAGGCTCCGGGCGCTCCTCCTCCTCGCGCGCGCTCATGGCAGGCGCTCACGCGCGATGCGGGCCACGTCCTCGGCCACGGTTTCGATCGGCCGGTTGCCATCGACCAGCACGCAGCGGTCGGGAAACTCCTCCGCCAGCGCCAGAAAGCGCGCCCGCAGGCGCGCCTGCAGCCCGGCACCGAAGTCCTCGAACCGCGCCTCGCCCCCGCCCCGCCCCCTGGCC
>JALWJU010000439.1 GCA_026997055.1 Paracoccaceae bacterium
CGCTGATCAATGCGCCGGGCACGATCGATGCGGATTATCGTGGCGAGGTCGGGGTGCTGATGGTCAATCTGGGCGAGGCGCCCTATGTGGTCGCCCATGGCGAGCGCATCGCCCAGGCGGTGCTGGTGCCGGTCTTGCGGGCGGAATTTGCCGAGGTGGCGGCGCTGGACGAGACCGGGCGCGGGGCCGGCGGCTTCGGCTCGACCGGAAAGGATTAGGGGGCGGCGATGGGGTGGCTCTGGGCTCTTGGCGCGCTGGCGGTGGTGGCGCTTTATGCGCTGGGTCTCAGGGCGCTGAAGGCGCGTGCGCGCGAGCCGGAAATGCCGGCGCGGGGGCCGTTCGGCGCCGCCGAGCTGGAGCGCTATGCCCGCCATATCGTGCTGCGCGAGATCGGCGGGCCGGGGCAGAAGGCGCTGAAGGAGGCGCGCGTGCTGGTGGTGGGCGCCGGCGGGCTGGGCTCGCCCGCGCTGCTCTATCTGGCCGCCGCCGGGGTCGGCACGATCGGGGTGGTGGATGACGATGTGGTGGACAATTCGAACCTCCAGCGCCAGGTGATCCACCGTGACGCGGATATCGGCGTGCCAAAGGTTTTCAGCGCCGAGGCGGCGATGAAGGCGCAGAACCCGGCCATCGAGGTGCGCCCCTATCACCGGCGCCTCGACGAGGAGAGCGCGCCGGCCCTGTTCGCTGACTATGACCTGATCCTTGAGGGCAGCGACAATTTCGCCACCAAGTATCTGGTCAACCGCGCCGCGGTGGCTGCCGGAAAGCCGGTGATCGGCGGCGCCCTCAGCCAGTGGGAGGGGCAGATTTCGACCTGGGACGTGGCCCGGGGCGGCCCGTGCTACCAATGCGTCTTTCCCGAGGCCCCGGCGCCGGGCCTGGCGCCGAGCTGTGCCGAGGCTGGCGTGGTCGGCCCGCTGCCCGGGGTGATCGGGGCGATGATGGCGGTCGAGGCGATCAAGGAGATCACCGGCGCCGGCCGGGGACTCAGGGGGCGGCTGCTGATCTACGACGCTCAGTTTGCCGAGACCCGGGTAATCGGAGTCGCTCCGCGCGAGGGGTGCCCGGTCTGCGGGGGCAAGGCCGCCCCCGGGTGACGGACCGGCTCGTGGCGCGGATGAGCGCAAGCCCCGGCACATCTGTCCGCGTGGAGGAAAGGCACCGGGCGGTGATGGCGAAACGGCCGGGGCAGAGGGAAGGAGGTCGGGCTGGCGGTATTTGCTCGGCGCGGCAGGGATGAGGGCGCGATCAGTGGACCCTGGGGCCAGCCCCGGGCCTGGCGATACTCTCTTCGTCTTCGGGCGCCATGATCCCGGCCTCGGCACCGGGGCGGAAAATCGCAACGATGCTGCCGCCTGCGGCTGCCTGTCCGGGGCTGGCTCGCATCAGTTCGTACTCGCCCTGGGAAAAGCTCAGCTGCAGGGGCTCGACCAGGCCCCTTCCGGTATCGACCGTGACGACGCCCTTGAGCCGCTCCACCCCGGCGGGCAGGTCGCGCAGCCACCGCTCCAGGGTTTCGAGCGCAATCGGGGATGGCACGGCCAGGGTCTGGCTCCGGTAGCCGGTGCTCTCGGGCGGCGTGCGGGAGGCTCTGCCCGGCCTGTGCGGGCGCGCGCCCGTTCCGATCAGATCGCCGATGGCGGCCGTGGGCGGCAGGGGCGTGAAGTTTTCGCGCAGGAAGCGCGTGGACGCCTCATCGAAGCGGTTGAGCGACAGGAAATCGGCAGCCTCGATCTGCGCGGCGAACAGGCGGGAGACGTACTTGTCGCGGGCGTTTCGCGCAAGCCGCGCGCCGTTGACCACGCTCAGGCAGGTGGCCGGGGCAAGGGCGGCAACCCCTGACAGGGTGTCGGCGATGCGCCCGGGATGGGCCACGCCGCTGGCCTCGACCAGCAGCAGATCGGGCGCGGGCGCGGCCTCGGCGGCGGCCAGCGCCGCCTCCAGCAGGTTGTCGCCGATCGAACAGCAGGCGCAGCCATTGGTCAGGGCTATGGTGTCGCCCCGGGCGTTCTCGATCAGGGCGGCGTCTATATTGATGGCGCCGAAATCATTGACCAGAACCGTGGCCCTGACCCCGCCGGGATCGCGCAGGAAAGCATTGATCAGCGTGGTCTTGCCGGCCCCCAGATAGCCGCCGACGACGATTGTCGGGATCGCGCTGCGGCTCATGGCGCCACCTCGTGCACCACGCCGCCAAAGACGGTGGCGTGGACGGGGATGTCCTTGATCCGCATCGGGTCAACCTCGTAGGGGTCTTCGTCCAGCACGGTGAAATCGGCCCGTTTGCCCGCGCGGATCGAGCCGATGCTGCTTTCCTGCCCCAGCATCCGCGCGGCATTGATGGTGATGGCCTGCATCGCCTTATGCACAAGGATGCGCTCGTTCTCGCAAAAGACCGCACCGCCCTCGGTCACCCGGTTCACCGCCACCCAGGCCGCGCGCAGCGGCTCGGCCGGGGCCATGGTGTAGTCGGAATGCAGCGCGAAGGGCACGCCGGCGCGCGCCAGGCTGCCCAGCCGCACCATCTGGCTGGCGCGCTCGTGTCCGATGGAGCGCCTGGCGAAGACCTCGCCCAGCTCGTGCAGATACCAGATATTGGCCGAGACCTGCGCGCCCAGCGCGGCGATCCGCGCCACCTGCTCCTCGCTGGAGAGGCCGAAATGCTCGATGGTGAAGCGGTGATCGAAGCGCGGGCGCGCCGCCTGCAATTCGGCCAGCGCATCCAGCGCCAGTTCCAGCCCCAGATTGCCGGTGCAGTGGACATGGATCTTCCAGCCCGCATCCCAATAGGGGCGCATGGCCGCGGCGAGTGCGTGGGGCGGGGTCATCCATTCGCCGTCATGGCCGTCGATGAAGCCGGGCGGCTCAAGCTGGAACAGTTCGGAAAACAGCGCGCCATCGGCAAAGAATTTCACATGATCGTCACAAAACAGCGCCTCGGTGCCGCGCGCGCTCAGCGATTGCACGCGCGCGAAGGCCTGCTCCGGGTC
>JALWJU010000440.1 GCA_026997055.1 Paracoccaceae bacterium
TGGGCATGACCATGGACCGCTGGATACTGGAGCATTGGGACGATCTGGACGACGCGCAGAGGATGCGGTTTTCGCAGGCGGGTTTCGACCTGCTGCGGCGGGTGCTCGCTCCGGCGTGAAAATTTTCGAGGAAAATTTTGCGCTTCGGGGGCCTCGCTACGCTCGGCAGGGCCGGTGGCGGGCCGGGCGCCCCCGCTGACAGGTCGTTTCAGGGGCGGAGAGGGCGGAGGGCCGGAGCCCGCGGCCCCGCCTTGAGAAACCCGGCGCGGCGGGCTATTTCTGAGCCTCAAGCCAAGGTGTGCCATGTCCGACTCCCCCGCCATTTCCAAGCGCCGGCTGGCCACGCCCGAGAAGCTCGAGGGCGGCAGGCGCTTCGTCATGCACAGCCCGTTCGAGCCGGCGGGCGACCAGCCCACCGCCATTGCCGAACTGGTGGCGGGGATCGAAAGCGGCGAGCGCGACCAGGTGCTGCTGGGTGCCACCGGCACCGGCAAGACCTACACCATGGCCAAGGTCATCGAGGCGACCCAGCGCCCGGCCATCATCCTTGCGCCCAACAAGACCCTGGCCGCCCAGCTATATGGCGAGATGAAGGGCTTTTTCCCCGACAATTCGGTGGAATATTTCGTCTCCTTCTACGATTACTACCAGCCCGAAGCCTATGTGCCGCGCACCGACACCTTCATCGAGAAGGAAAGCCAGATCAACGAGCAGATCGACCGGATGCGCCACGCCGCCACCCGCGCGCTCTTGGAGCGCGACGACGTGATCATCGTCGCCTCGGTCTCCTGCATCTACGGCATCGGTAGCCCCGAGACCTATGTCGCCATGACCCAGGATCTCGAGGTGGGGCGCGAATACGACCAGCGCCAGGTGATGCAGGAGCTTGTCGCCCAGCAATATCACCGCGCCGATGCGGGCTTTGCGCGCGGCACCTTCCGGGTGCGCGGCGACAGTCTCGAAGTCTGGCCCAGCCACCTCGAGGATCGCGGCTGGCGGTTTTCCTTCTTCGGCGAGGAGCTGGAAACGATCACCGAATTCGACACCCTCACCGGCAAGAAGACCGACACGCTGGAAAAGGTGCGCATCTATGCCAATTCGCATTACGTCACCCCGACTCCCACGATCAAGCAGGCGATCCAGGGGATCAGGCTCGAGCTTGCCCAGCGGCTCGAACAGTTCGAGCGCGAGGGCAAGCTGCTGGAGGCCCAGCGGCTCGAGCAGCGCACGCGCTTCGACCTCGAGATGCTCGAGACCACCGGCTATTGCAACGGGATCGAGAATTATTCGCGCTACCTGACCGGCCGCAAGCCGGGCGAGCCGCCGCCGACGCTGTTCGAATACATCCCCGATCATGCCATCGTCTTCGCCGATGAAAGCCATGTCACCGTGCCGCAGATCGGCGGCATGTATCGCGGCGACCACCGGCGCAAGTTCACGCTGGCCGAGCACGGCTTTCGCCTGCCAAGCTGCATGGACAACCGGCCGCTCAAGTTCGAGGAATGGGACGCGATGCGCCCGCAATCGGTCTTCGTCTCGGCGACGCCCGGGCCGTGGGAGCTTGAGCGCACCGGCGGGGTGTTCGTGGAGCAGGTGATCCGCCCGACCGGCCTGCTCGACCCGGAGGTGGAGATCCGGCCGGTGGAAATGCAGGTCGATGACCTCCTGGACGAAGTGCGCAAGGTCGCTGCCAGGGGCTACCGCACCCTTGTCACCACGCTCACCAAGCGCATGGCCGAGGACCTCACCGAATACCTGCACGAACAGGGTATCCGCGTGCGCTACATGCACTCCGATATCGACACGATCGAGCGCATCGAGATCCTGCGCGATTTGCGCCTGGGCGCTTTCGACGTGCTGGTGGGCATCAACCTCCTGCGCGAGGGGCTCGACATCCCCGAATGCGGGCTGGTGGCGATCCTCGACGCCGACAAGGAGGGCTTCCTGCGCAGCGAAACCTCGCTGATCCAGACCATCGGCCGGGCCGCGCGCAATGCCGAGGGGCGGGTGATCATGTATGCCGACCGCATCACCGGCTCGATGGAGCGCGCACTGGCCGAGACCAACCGCCGCCGCGCCCGCCAGCAGGCCTATAACGAAGCGCACGGGATCACGCCGGAGACGGTGAAGAAGAATGTCGAAGACGTGCTGGCCGGGCTTTACGAGGGCGATACCGACATGGCCCGGGTCACCGCCAAGGTGGAAAAGCCGCTCATGGGCGCCAACCTGCAAGCCCATCTCGAGGGCCTGCGCGCCGACATGCGCAAGGCCGCCGAGAATCTCGAATTCGAGGAAGCAGCGCGCCTGCGCGACGAGATCCGCCGGCTGGAAGCGGTGGAGCTGGCCGTGGCCGATGACCCGCTGGCGCGCCAGGCGGCCGTGGAAGCGGTCAGCAGGCCCGAGGGGCGCAGCAAGGCCGGCCGGCCGGGCGAGCGGGCCGGAAGGGGGCGCCGGCGGTAGTTTCGCCGGATATGTCCGCCGGCAGGCAGACCCCGAAGCACTTCGGCGGACCCGCGCCAGGGTTGACGAAGGGTACGGCAGAGCCTTTCAATATCTTCGCATATGCGGGAATTCCGGAGCAGCTCCGGAAAAAGCGGCACGCGCCTGAAGGCCGCAGAGAAGCGCAAGGGAAACTGCCGGGGGAAGTCGTCATGAATCTGTTTCACATGCTGCAGGAGCGCGCCGGAGCCGGGCGCCCGGTGCGTGCCGGGCTGATCGGAGCGGGCAAGTTCGGCTCGATGTTCCTGAGCCAGGTGCCGGGCACGCCGGGGCTGGAGGTGCCGGTAATCGCCGACCTCTCCCCGGAGCGGGCGCGCGCCGCCTGTGCGGAAGTGGGCTGGGAGACGGGGCGCATCGCGGCGACCCGTTTCACCGATGCCGGGGCCGATCTCGTCGCCGATCCTGCCGTGGAAGTGGTGATCGAGGCCACCGGCCAGCCCGAGGCAGGGCTCGCCCATGCCCGGGCGGC
>JALWJU010000441.1 GCA_026997055.1 Paracoccaceae bacterium
GTCCTGGGCGGTGTCGGGGTCGCCCAGCACCGAGGCAATCGCATCGCGCAGGATCTCGGCGGTCAGGCCCTCTTCGCCCAGCACGATCGCCGCGCCGGCCTGCTCCAGCCCGCGCGCATTGGCGCTCTGGTGGTCGGCGGTGGCGTGGGGATAGGGGATCAGGATCGCGGGTCGGCCGATTACGGTGATATCGGCGATGGAAGAGGCGCCGGCGCGCGAGATCACCAGCTGCGCCTCGCTGATCCGGCGCGCGATGTCGTCGAAGAAGGGCTGCACATCGGCGCGGATGCCATGTTCGGCGTAGAAGGAAGCGACCCGCGCCACATCCTCGGGCCGGGCCTGCTGGCTGAGCGAGACATGGCGGCGGATCGCCTCGGGCAGGCGGGCGATGGCCTCGGGCACCAGGTCGGAGAGCGCCCGCGCGCCCTGCGAGCCGCCGAAGACGAGCACGTCCATCGGGTAATCGCCCGGCGCGATATAGGGCGAAGCGGCGCGCGCGGCCACGGCGGCGCGCACCGGGTTGCCGGTATGGATGCCTTCGACGCCCTCGGGCAGATCGGTGGGCCAGGTGCCGCAGGCGAGCCGGTCCACGCGGCGGGCAAAGAGCCGGTTGACCCGGCCGAGCACGCCGTTCTGCTCATGCAGCATGCGCGGCAGGCGCAGGATCCAGGCCGCGCCCATGGCCGGGATCGCCGGATAGCCGCCAAAGCCCACCACCACCGCCGGGCGCGCCCGCCACAGGCGCAGGGTGGCGGCGAGCGTGCCGGCGAGGATTCTGAGCGGCGCCAGCACCCTGGCCAGCAGGCCGCCGCGCGCAAGGCTCGCCGAGGAGACCCGCTCCACCTCCACCGCCGCCGGAAAGGCGCCGGCGTAGCGCGCGCCGCGCGCATCGGTCGAGAGCGTCACCCGCCAGCCGCGCGCCAGCATCGCTTCCGAAAGCGCCACCGCCGGAAACATGTGCCCCGCCGTGCCGCCGGCGGCGATGACCAGAAGCGGCGCGTCCCGTTCAGCCACGGCCGGCGCCTCCGGCACGCCCCCCGCTCCCGGCGCCGAGCACATCGCCCAGCCGCCCCTGCGGGCGGGTGCGGGTAAAGGCCAGCAGCATCCCCACGGTGATCCCGGCGGCGATGATCGACGAGCCCCCATAGGAGACGAAGGGCAGGGTCATGCCCTTGGCCGGCAGCAGGCGCACCGCCACGCCCATGTTGATCAGCGCCTGCACTCCGAAGATCGCCGCCAGCCCCGAGCCGGCCAGGCGGATGAACGGATCGCGCTCGCGAATCAGCCGCAGGAAAGAACGGACCACGATAGTGGCATAAAGGGCGATGATCGCCAGCACCAGGACCAGCCCGTATTCCTCCGCTGCCACGGCGATGATGAAATCCGTATGCGCGTCGGGCAGAGACCATTTCACCTGCCCCTCGCCCACGCCGACGCCGAAGAAACCGCCCTCGCGGATCGCGTTGGTGGCATATCCCAGCTGGGTGCGCGGGTCGATATCGGGATTGAGAAAGCCGTCGATGCGCCGGGCGAAATGCTCCGAATTGGCATAGGCGAAGCTGCCGCCCGCCAGCACCGCCCCGGCCAGGGCCAGCAGCAGGATCCAGGGCGCCCCGGCGAGGAAATACATCACCCCCCAGGCGAAGAGGATCAGCGCCGACTGGCCGAAATCCGGCTGCATCGCCAAGAGCCCCACCACCAGCACCGCCAGCCCCAGCGACAGGGACTTGCCCGGCGGGCCGCCGATTTCCTGGCTTGCGGCCATCAGCCAGGCGGCGGCGACGATGAAGCCGGGCTTGAGGAATTCCGAGGGCTGCAGCGAACCGAATCCGAGGCTGTACCAGCGCACGGCGCCCTTGCCGTAATCGGTGCCGAAGAAGGGCAGCAGCGCGACGGCGAGCAGAAAGACGACGAAGCCGATCACCGCCAGGCGACGCACCATGCGCGGGCCGATCATGGTGGTGGCGAACAGCGCCAGCATGGCCAGGCCGCCAAACAGCGCCTGCCGCTGCACATAGTAGAACGGGCCGAGCCCGTTGCGCTCGGCCAGCGGCGGCGAGGCGGCAAAGCCCAGCAGCAGGCCGATACCGAAAAGGATGAGAATACAGGCCACCGAAACCTTGTCGATGGTCCGCCACCACCGGGGCAGGATCGGCTCCCCCCGCGCCCTGGGGCGGGCGCCATATACCATCTCGGTCATGCTCTTGCCTGTATTCTGCCTGACATGTTCAACTGCTCTTCCGGCCCTTGCCGGCTCTCTTCCGGTCTTTGCTCCGGTCTTTGCCGGTTCTTGTCTTCCGGCTCTTGTCTTCCGGTTCTTGCCGACCCCTTTGCCGGCCCTTTGCGCCCCCTTTGCCGGCCCTTTGCGGCCTTTTTTCCGGTCCTTTTCGCCCCTTTCCAGCCCCCTTTCCGGCCCTTGCCGGTCCACCCGGGTTTTCCCGGATCCTCTCCAGCATAACCGAAAAAAAACGCCTCGGCTAGCCTCCCAGCACGCTGTGGGTGATGTTCTGGTACATGCCCCACAGGGCGGTGACGAAGATCGAGACCATGCCGATGAACTGGGTGGCGATGCGGTGGCGCCGGAGGCGGCGGCGCAGGGCCTCGCCGGAGAGCGCGCTGTCGGTGATGATGCGGGCGGTGTTGAGCGACATCAGGCCGACCAGGGTCATCGGGAAGGCCAGCAGGAACAGGGCCTGGGCGAATTCGACCTCATACCAGAAGCCGAGGATCGCCAGTGCCGTGAGCAGGCCCGAGCCCAGCGCCACCAGCCACAGCCCGGAAACCGCGGCGATGTAGAGCAGGCGGCTGCACTGGATGCGGGTGAGGTCCTCGAGGTCGGCTTCGGCCTGGCCGCCCAGCTTTGCGGCCTTGTGCACCATGTCCCAGGGCACGCCGATCACCCGGTGCGAGGCGGCCGACCAGACCACGGCGAGCGCGATCCAGTACCAGAGGTTGGAA
>JALWJU010000442.1 GCA_026997055.1 Paracoccaceae bacterium
GCCCAGGGGCGCGAGAGAGGCGCCGAGAAGCACCATGTCGGAGACCACCCGGGTGGCTTCGAGCGCCGAAGCGGGCGAGATCGAGACATGCGCCGCGGCCAGGGCGGCGGTGTCATTGAGCCCGTCACCCACCATCAGCACACGCTCGCCGGCCGCTCCCATGTCGGCGACCATGCGGGCCTTGTCCTCGGGCAGGACGCCCGCATGCCAGTCGTCGATCCCCAGTTCGCGGGCGATGGCCTCCACCGCGCCGGGCGCATCGCCCGACAGCAGGGTGACCCCCAGCCCCTGCGCCTTGAGCGCAGCGACAGCCTCGCCCGCGCCCGGGCGCAGCGCATCGGTGAAGGTAAAGGCCACGCACCGTTCGCCGACGGAAAGGAAGGTGGCGGTGCGGGTTTCAGGCGTGGCGCCGACCCATTCGGCCCGTCCCAGACGCACCCGCCGGCCCTGCCAGACAGCCTCGATGCCGTGGCCCGGGCGCTCGCGCATGTCGGTGATATCGGCGGGCGTCACGCCCAGTTCGCGCGCCGCGCTGGCAAGGGCTGCCGCCAGCGGGTGAGCCGAGCCCTCGGCCAGGGCCAGGGCCAGGGCCAGGTCTTCGCGCGCCACATGATCCAGGTTGTCCGGGCGCGGCTTGCCCTCGGTGAGGGTGCCGGTCTTGTCAAACACCACATGAGTGGCTTCGGCAAGCCGCTCGATCGCGGTAGCGCTTTTCAGCAGCATCCCCTGCCGGTAGAGCCGTCCGGAAGCCGCCGTGGTGACAGCCGGAACCGCGAGACCCAGGGCACAGGGGCAGGTGATGATCAGAACCGCCACGGCGATCCCTACGGACAGGCGCAGGTCTCCGCCGGAATACCAGTACCAGAACAGCCCCGCCAGAACCGCCAGGATATGTACCAGCGGCGCATAGAGCCCGGCTGCCTTGTCCGCCAGGGAAGTATAGCGGTTGCGGGCATTTTCGGAGAGCGCCACCAGTTCGGCCAGGCGGTGCAGGCTGGTGTCGCCGCCGGCGGAAGTCACGCGCACCACCAGCGGGCCGGTGAGATTCACCTCGCCGGCGCTTACCCGGCTGTCGGGTCCGGCAAAGACGGGATCGCTTTCGCCGGTAAGCAGGGCGCTGTCGAGCTCGCTTTCGCCCTCCACCACCACTCCATCGACCGGCACCCTCGCGCCGGGCACGACCCGCACCCGGTCGCCCGGCAGGAGTTCGGCCACCGGCACCGTTTCCTCGCCCTCCTCCGTCAGCCTCGTCGCCCGCGGCACTTCCAGTGCCGCCAGTTCCTCGGCCGCGGAACGCGCGATGGAGCGGGTGCGATGGTCAAGGTAACGTCCGGCGAGCAGGAAAAAGGTGAGCGAAAGAGCAGCGTCGAAATAGGCGTGCTTGCCCGACTGGCTGGTTTCGTAGAGCGACAGGCCGACTGCGAGCAGGATCGCCAGGGAAATCGGCACGTCCATGTTCAGCCGCCCGGCGCGCAGTGCGCTCCAGGCCGAGGTGAAGAATATCTGAGCGGAGAAGGCGATGGCCGGCAGGGTGATCGCCGCCGAAATCCAGTGGAACAGGTCGCGGGTGGCATCCGTGGCACCGGACCAGACCGAAATCGACAGCAGCATGACATTCATCATGGCAAAGCCGGACACCCCCAGGCGCATCAGCAGATCGCGCCCGCGCCGGTCGAGGCCCTGGGCGGTGATCTGAGAGGGGTCCAGCTCGTAGGCCTCATAGCCCAGAGAGGTGAGATACTCGGCCAGCGCCTGCGCATCGGTGCCCGGGTCTGCGTCGATGGTGGCGCGTTTCAGGGTCAGGTTGACCCGCGCCTGGCGCACCCCCGGCTGGCGGGAGAGCCCCGCCTCGACCCCGGCAATGCAGGCGGCGCAATGGATGCCGGGCAGCGACAGGATGATGCGCCGGGCCTCGCGCCCGTCGCCCTTGTAGGCCCCGCCTGCCGTTTCTTCGGCCAGCGGCGCGGCGGTACAGGCCGGACAGGCTGAAACCGGCGCCGCCATGGCTATTGCTCCGAGATATATATCTGCAGGCGCTGCTGGAACAGCGTGCCGTCAGCCGCATATGCCTTGAGGCGCAGGTACCACTTTCCCGGGTTGAGCGGAGTGATGGGGGCCAGGTAATAGCCCTGGGGCATGCGCTCGAAGGCCAGTTCCTGGTCTTCGTCGCGCTCGGTGGGCCGCCCGATGCTGGCCTCGATCGAAGCGATCTTTTCGGCGGCGACGAAGCTGCCCTCCCGGTCGGTGAAGTCGAGGCGCAGGCGCTCCGGCCCGTCGAGCCCGGCAATCGCGGTCCAGCCCAGCGCCAGCTGCGCGGCGCGATTGGCGTCGAACTGCTGGCTGGCGACATAACCGTTCCTGACTTCGAGCCCGGAGAAGGTGCCGATCGCCTTGATCGCCATGAACAGGTTGACTCCGATGATGACCGCAAAGAAGCTCAGGGTGATGACAAGCATGTGCCGCCCGGTGAACTCCCGCCCTCCCTTTCGCGGTGAAGCTGGCTCGGTCATGGTCAGTTGCCCTTCCCGTTGAACACCGTATCCTTGAAGGCGCGGTCTCCGGACTCGCCATCCGTCACCCAGATACGCACCTCGGTACGATCACGCATGGCTTCGGGCGAGCCGGCCGGCGCGATCAGGTAGAGGCGCTGCTTATACTCTGAATCCGCCGGCGCGACAACGGAAACCCCCTCCTCTCCCTCCAGGCGGATGGTCAGGTTCGTCCCCTCTCCCAGGGAGAAATAGAAGGGGCGGTCGGTCCCGTGCTTGTTGCGAATGCCCACATCGTAGGTGTTGCGCACCGAGCCATCGGACAGCACCACATAGGTCGGATTGCGCACCGGACGCACGGTCAGGTCAATCGCCGGGCGAATGAACAGCGCCACCAGCAGGGCAACACCCACGCCGCCCCAAAGCACCGTGTAGAGGATGGTGCGCGGGCGGAAAATATGCCTGGTCACCGGCAGATGCTCCTTGCCTGCGCGCTCCAGCGGCTCGTCCTTGAGGGCAATGTAGCCGATCAGCCCGGTCGGCTTGCCGACCTTGGTCATCATCTCGTCGCAGGCATCGATGCACAGGCCGCAGGTGATGCACTCCAGTTGCTGGCCGTCGCGGATATCGATCCCCATAGGGCAGACATTCACGCAGGCATTGCAGTCGATGCAATCGCCCAGGCCTTCGCGCTTCTTTCCCTTGCCGCGGGGCTCTCCGCGCCATTCCCGGTAGCCGATGGTGATGGTATCCTCGTCCATCATCGCCGCCTGGATACGCGGCCAGGGGCAGGCATAGATGCAGATCTGCTCGCGCGCGATCCCACCGAAGAAAAAGGTCGTGGCGGTAAGAGTCGCCATGGTCAGATAGGCAATCGGGTGCGCTTGACCCGTAACCAGGTCCTTGAGCAGGGTCGGCGCATCGGCGAAGTAGAATATCCAGGCCCCGCCGGTGGCAAGCCCGATCAGCAGCCAGACGAACCACTTGAACAGGCGCAAGCGCCACTTGCGCGCGTCCCATTTCGACTTCCACAGGCGAATGCGGGCATTGCGGTCGCCCTCGATCCAGCGCTCGGTAAGGATGAACAGGTCGGTCCATACCGTCTGCGGGCAGGCATAGCCGCACCAGACCCGCCCCAGCGCCGAGGTGAACAGGAACAGGCCGAGGCCGGCCATGATCAGAAGCCCGGCGATGAAATAGAATTCATGCGGCCATATCTCGATCCAGAAGAAGAAAAAGCGGCGATTTGCAAGGTCGATCAGGACCGCCTGGTCGGGCAGGTTCGGCCCCCGGTCCCAGCGGATCCAGGGCGTCAGGTAATAGATGCCCAGAGTAACGGCCATGATGATCCATTTCAGAGAACGAAACTTCCCCCTGACACGGCGAGGAAAGACGGGCTCGCGCGGAGCGTAGAGCTTGCCGGTGGATTCATCATTGGCCATTGGTCGATCCGATCCTGTATTTCGCGTGGGGCTCCATATAGGTGCCACAGGTTTCGCAATCCTTGACGTGGATCAATAGGATATTCTGACCTCTCGCATATGAGCCCGTCCACCCGGAAATTCACCGCGACAAACCGGCGCGCCAAGCCCGGAATACGCCGACAAGACATCCTGTATCCCTGCGGCCGGCCGCTCCGCAAGCCCGGCGGGACCTGCCCCGGACACCCCCGCCCCGAAAGCGCTGCAGACGACGAAGCGGCGCGGCCTGCACCGCACCGCCCCGATAAGAGCGGCACCGACCCCGGAGAAACGCGCGAACAGGATCAAGGGTCGGTGCCTGCCGGGGAGTGAGGCCCCGGGTCTCGTCTAGCTGGCCGGCCTATTCGCCACCGCCCAGCTGGTGTACATATGCCGTCACCGCAGCGATCTGCGCTTCCGACAACTTCGTGTTCCAGTTCGGCATCACGCCGGCCCGACCATCCCTGATGGTCTCGGCGATGTCTTCGCGGCTGGAACCATAGAGCCAGATGGCATCGGTCAGGTCCGGCGCGCCGAGCTCCCGGATACCGCTGCCGTCATCGCCATGGCAGGCCGTGCAATTGTCCTCGAACACCACCTTGCCCTCTTCGGCCATGGCGGTGTCGTGCTCGCCCCCGGCGAGGCTCACCACATATTCGATGACATTGGCCAGTTCATCCTCTTCGAGCACATCGGCCCATGCGGGCATGTCACCTATACGGGTATCATCCTCGGCATCCGGAGAGCGAATGCCATAGGTAACGGTGGTGTGAATCGCCTCGATATCGCCGCCCCAGAGCCAGTCATTGTCGAGCAGGTTCGGATAGCCCTTGGCACCGGCCGCGCCGGAGCCGTGACACTGGGAGCAGAAGGTGGCAAAGGTCGCCCGGCCATATTGCACCGCGTAGTTCTTGAGCGCCGGGTCATCGTCCAGCGCGGTCAGGTCCGCGCTGGCCAGCCTGGCGTTCAGATCGGCGTTCATGTCGGTGAACTTCTGGATCTCGGCGGCCACGTCGCCACGGGTTGACCAGCCCAGGAGGCCGGGAGTGGCTCCGTTGATCAACGGCCAGGCCGGATAGGCGATGGTGTAGCCGATCCCCCAGACGATGGTGGCATAGAAGACCCAGACCCACCAGCGCGGCATCGGGTTGTCGTATTCCTGGATGCCATCCCACTCGTGACCGGTGGTCGGGACGTCTTTCTTTTCAGTCGGTTTTCTAGCCATTGCTCCGACCCTCCTTCAGGGTGGCGGCGGGGATGTCCCCCTCGCCGGCGGGTTTGTCTTCGTGGCGAAACGGGATGTTGACCGTATCCGCATAGGCTTCGGTGGATCCGGGCCGGAAGGCCCAGATCACGGTGCCGATGAAGAAGGCGAAGATGCCCAGCATCACCCAGCTGTCGGCCAGGGTACGCAGGAAAGAATAGGTGTCTTCCATGATCTTCCTCCTAGCGGCTGGCGTCAGGGGTGAAGGTCGAGAAATCGACCAGCGTCCCGAGCATCTGCAGATAGGCGATCAGCGCATCCATTTCCGAGATGCCCGGCTTTCCATCGAAGTTGCGCACATTGACCGGCGGCGACTTCCAGCGGCTCTCGGAGCCATAACGCGCCTGCAGCCCCTCGGAATCGCTGTCGGGATCGGCCTGGGCCCGGAAATCCGCCACCGCGTTTTCCAGATCCTCTTCGCTGTAGGGAACGCCAACCGCGACATTGGCACGCATCACGTCTTCGATATACTCGCCGTCGATCATCCGGTCGGCCAGGAAGGCATATTTCGGCATGATCGATTCGGGCACCACCGCCTGCGGATCGGTCAGGTGATCCACATGCCACTCATCCGAATAGCGCCCGCCGACCCGGGCCAGGTCCGGCCCGGTGCGCTTGGAGCCCCATTGGAACGGATGGTCGTACTGACTCTCCGCCGCCAGCGAGTAATGGCCATAACGCTCCACCTCGTCGCGCATCGGGCGGATCATCTGGCTGTGGCAGACATAACAGCCCTCGCGGATGTAGATATTGCGCCCCTCCAGTTCCAGCGGGGTGTAGGGGCGTACACCCTCCACATCCTCGATGGTGTTCTCCAGATAGAACAGCGGAGCGATCTCGACGACGCCGCCAACGGTCACGACCGCCAGGCTGAGCACCATCAGGAGCGTTGCGTTCTTCTCGATTACCTTGTGCTTGTCAAGAATAGCCATGTGTCCAGCCCCCTTATTCGGCCGCAACCGCAGCCGGCGCATCGGCCTTGGCCGGTGCCCGGGTAACGGTCTTCCAGAGGTTGTAGGCCATGATCGACGCACCGGTAAGGTACAGCAGGCCTCCAATACCACGCACCACGAGCATCGGGTGCTTGGCGGCGACGGTATCGGCGAAGGAGTTCACCAGGAAGCCCTGGGCATCGACCTCGCGCCACATCAGGCCCTCCATGATGCCGGTGACCCACATCGAGGCCGCGTAGAGCACGATACCGATGGTGGCGAGCCAGAAGTGCCAGCTGACCAGCTTCAGCGAGTAGAGCTCCTTCTTGCCCCACAGGCGCGGCACCAGGAAGTAGAGCGCGCCGAAGGTAATCATGCCGTTCCAGCCCAGGGCGCCGGAATGCACATGACCGATGGTCCAGTCGGTGTAGTGGCTCAGGCTGTTGACCGCGCGGATCGACATCATCGGCCCCTCGAAGGTGGACATGCCGTAAAAGCCCACCGACACCACCATCATCCGGATCACCGGATCGGTCCTGAGCTTGTCCCAGGCGCCCGAGAGCGTCATCAGCCCGTTGATCATGCCGCCCCAGGAAGGCATCCACAGCACCACCGACATCACCATGCCGAGCGTCGAGGCCCAGTCCGGCAGCGCCGTGTAGTGCAGATGGTGCGGGCCCGCCCAGATATACAGGAAGATCAGCGCCCAGAAATGGATGATCGACAGCTTGTAGCTGAAGACCGGACGCTCGGCCTGCTTGGGCACGAAATAGTACATCATGCCCAGGAAGCCGGCGGTGAGGAAGAAGCCCACGGCATTGTGACCGTACCACCACTGGGTCATGGCGTCCTGCACACCCGCGAACAGCTGCACCGACTTGGAGCCGAAGACCGAGACCGGCACCGCGAGGTTGTTGATGATGTGCAGCATGGCGATGGTCACGATGAAGGAGAGGTAGAACCAGTTCGCCACATAGATATGCGGCTCCTTGCGCTTCATCAGCGTGCCCATGAAGACGATCAGATAGGCCACCCAGACGATGGTCAGCCACAGATCCGCATACCATTCGGGCTCGGCATATTCCTTGGACTGGGTGGCGCCGAGCACATAGCCGGTCGCCGCCAGCAGGATGAACACCTGATAGCCCCAGAATACGAATTTCGCCAGCCCGCCGCCAAACAGGCGCGCCCCGGTGGTGCGCTGCAACACATAGAACGAAGTGGTGATCAGGGCGGTACCGCCAAAGGCGAAGATCACCGCCGAGGTGTGGAGAGGACGAATACGCCCGAAATTGAGATATCCCTGCAGAGCATCGGAATAGTTGATGGCCGGATAGGCCAGCTCAAAGGCGATCCAGACCCCGACCGAAAAGCCGACAATGCCCCAGAACATGGTGAGGATGACCCCGACCCGGATGATATCGTCCATGTAGCCGGTCTCCGGCTCGGTCTTCGTCTCGCCCATGCCCCTGACGACAAAGATGAACACGACCAGCGCGACCAGGGCCACCTCGATGGCCGAAACCATGTAGGCCAGATCGCGGGCGTTGTTTGCCACATATCCGGCCGCGACCATGATCACGGCGAGGACAAGCAGCTTGATATAGTCCCACATTTTTTGTCCCTTCCTCTTGCGAATACAGGCACCCCTCCCCACCTGGTGGCGAAAGGGGGCATCTTCGGCTGCACCCGGTTTGACGGGGTAAGGTTAAGAAAACCTTGATCCAGGTCAAAAAGCCGGATCCCGCCGGTGCGACATTTACGATTGACCCATATCAAGGCATGTTCTCCGTCTCTTGCGCAAAAAGGTCGCAGGAGCAATCGGCAACCGGCGGACCTGAATGGAATACAAATCTGTCTCCACCATAATCCTGCAACCTGACCTGCTCGGGCATGTCATTGATAATGCAGAGATAATATCAGAAAAATTCGATGCCCACCTGGATGTGATCTGCCTGGGCGTGGATCGGACCAGGCCGGATTTCTACTATGCGGGCGCCTCTGCCGTGCTGCTGCAGGACAATCTGGCGCAGGCACGCGAGCGCGCGCAGACCCTGGAAAGAGATGTCCGCAAACGGCTGGAAGGCGCGCTCTTCAACTGGTCCAGCGCCGCCATCACCGCCCAGGCGGCGACCCTCAACGGCCTGGTCGCACATCGGACCCGATTCTCCGATCTCGTGGTCCTGCCCCGGCCCTATGGCGAAAACCGCGGCCACGAACACGAAGCCGTACTGGAAGCGGCACTGTTCAACGGCGAGGTCCCCGTGCTGGTGCTGCCCGACGAACGGCAAATCGCCCGGGAAGTCGAAACCGTGATCATTGCCTGGAACGACAGCCCCGAAGCCTTGCGTGCCTGCCACGCGGCCATGCCCTTTCTGAAGCAGGCGCAATCGGTCTGCATCACCATCATCGACCCGCCCCCCCACGGACCGGATCGCTCGGACCCCGGCGGGGGACTTTCGCAATGGCTGGCCCGGCACGGCGTGCGCACCGAAGTATCCGTGCTCGCACGCACCATGCCGCGCATATCCGATGTCCTGAATCGCCATGTCAGCGACAAGGGAGCGCAGATGGTGGTAATGGGCGCCTATGGCCATTCGCGCTTTCGTGAAGCCATCATGGGAGGCGCCACCCGCCACATGCTCGAACTCGCCACCGTGCCGGTGCTGATGATGCACTGATCCTCGAACTTGCGAACGGCATCTCCCACCTGCCGTGTCCCACCTGCCGTCCCATTTCGGCCCAGGCAGAGCATTCAGGCTCCGTCGCGCCCCGCCCGCGACCGGCAGGCGGCAAATCGCCGGAGCGTGCGAATTTCCTGTTTGCAGAAGCAGACGACAATGCTAAGCGGAGGCCGCCGAGTCACTACCGGAAAGCCGCTGCCATGCCCAGCCGAAACGCTCCGAAAGTCATTTCGGGCAATGCCAACCGCCCCCTTGCCAGTTCCATCATCAAGCGCATGAGCCTGCACGCGGGCACCCGCCTCGGGCTGGTCGATGCCCGGGTGGAGCGATTCAACGACGGCGAGATCTTCGTCGAGATCTTCGAAAATGTGCGCGGCGAGGACATGTTCATCCTCCAGCCCACCTCCAAGCCCGCCAACGACAACCTGATGGAGCTCCTGATCATCGCCGATACCCTGCGCCGCTCCTCGGCCGCGCGCATCACCGCGGTGATCCCCTATTTCGGCTATGCCCGTCAGGACCGTCGGGCCAAGGCCCGCACCCCGATCAGCGCCAAGCTGGTGGCGAACCTGATCGACCGCTCCGGCATCGACCGGGTGCTGACCATGGACCTGCACGCCGCCCAGATCCAGGGCTTCTTCGACATCCCCGTGGACAACCTCTACGCCACGCCCCTGTTCGCCCTCGATATCATGGCGCATTTCAGGGACTGCCGCGACGACCTGATGGTAGTCTCTCCCGATGTGGGCGGGGTCGGGCGCGCCCGCGAACTGGCCAAGCGCATCGGCGCCCCGCTGGCCATCGTGGACAAGCGCCGCGAAGCGCCGGGCGAAGTCGCGGAGATGAACGTGATCGGCGATGTCAAAGGCAAGTGCTGCGTGATCATCGACGATATCTGCGATACCGCCGGAACCCTGGTCAAGGGGGCTGAAACCCTCGTGGCCGAAGGGGCCAGGGAAGTTCACGCCTACATCACCCACGGCGTCATGTCGCAGCCGGCAGTCGAACGGATCGAAAAATCGCCGATGAAAAGCCTGGTGCTGACCGATTCGATCGAACCGACCCCGGAAGTCCTGGCCGCCGACAAGATCCGCATCGTGCCGATCGCCCCGATCCTTGCCCAGGCGATCCTGAACATCTCCTCGGGCACCTCGGTCTCGTCGCTGTTCGACCATGCCGGGCTGGAGCCCCTCTACGAAGGCACCTATTCGTAAGGTTCAGGTTCGTAAGGTTCAGGCAAGGAAAAGCCCTCAATAGAGCTTCCACTCCTCCTCGTCTGCCACCTCGCCCATGGCGATCCAGTCGCAGCGCACCCGCGCCACACGAGTATCGCCCCAAGTGCGAAACACCGCATCAAACCCGGTCTCGGTGATATTCTCGGCGCAGATGTCAACGCGCTGATTGGCGCTGATGTCGATGTCCCACATGGCCATGCCCACATGCACCACGGGCGGCCGGTCAAAAGGGGCGGAAAAGGCGATCGCGAGCCTGAATTCGCGCGGACCGTTGCCGGTCCACATCTCGCCATCATGCTCGAAATCGGAAAACAGCACCTGCGAGCCCTGGTCAACCCCCAATCGGTAAGACCTGAATATCCGCATCCCGCATCCTCTCCGCCGACCCGGCATAACGACATCCGCAGAATGGCCGCTCGCCACAGAGGTTGCAACCATATGTTGCACCGGTCCCTTTCATCTTTCCGAAAATACTCCCGCCGGAGGCACGATTTTTCTGCGAAAAATCGTCGGCGCGAGCCTCGGGGCCTGCGGCAGGTCGGCGCCGGGCACGACGACACCCCGTTCCAAAAGCAAAAGGCCCCGCCGGACGGCAGGGCCGATACCGGGATGCGGCGCGGTCAGCCGATCCCCTTGACCGAAATCCCCAACTCCTCGCCCAAGGCGACCAGCTCGGCGGCGACCTTGGAGAGCATGTCGTGCTCGTCGCCGCTGGCCGCCTCGCGGGCGCGGGCGTTTTCGGCCACGATCTCGTCGAGGATCTCCGAAGTCACCTCGCTCACCGGCATGGCGCGTTCGGCCAGCACCGAGGTGCCGGCGGCATTGATCTCGGCAAAGCCGCCGGTGACCATGAATTCCGCCTCGCCCTCCGGCCCTTCGACGCGCACCACACCGGGGCGCAGGGTGGTGATCACCGGCGCATGGCCGGGCATCGCGGTCATGTCGCCCTCGGTGCCCGGCAGCTTCACCGCCGTGGCGGCGATCGAGGCCAGGCTGCGCTCGGGCGAGACCAGATCGAATTGCATCGTGTCAGCCATGTTCGGCTCCCCTTGTCATGGTCCCTGCACCGCGCTCCGCGCACCGGAAGAAGGAGGCGGAGGCGGCGCCCTGCCCGCTCAGGCGGCGTCGGCGGCCATCTTCTCGGCCTTGGCGATCACCTCGTCGATGTCGCCGACCATGTAGAAGGCGGCTTCCGGCAGGTGGTCGAACTCGCCGGCGACCACGCGCTTGAAGCTGTCGATGGTCTTTTCCAGCGGCACCTGCACCCCGTCGGAGCCGGTGAACACCTTGGCCACGTCGAAGGGCTGGCTGAGGAAGCGCTGGATCTTCCGGGCGCGGGCCACGACCAGCTTGTCCTCTTCGCTGAGTTCGTCCATGCCGAGGATGGCGATGATGTCCTGGAGCGACTTGTAGCGCTGGAGGATCTCCTGCACGTCGGTCGCCACCTTGTAATGCTCCTCGCCGACAATGGCCGGGTCCAGGAGCCGCGAGGTGGAGTCGAGCGGGTCCACGGCCGGGTAGATGCCCAGCTCCGAGATGGCGCGGCTAAGCACGGTGGTGGCGTCGAGGTGGGCAAACGAGGTGGCCGGGGCCGGGTCGGTCAGGTCGTCGGCCGGCACGTAGATCGCCTGCACCGAGGTGATCGAGCCCGACTTGGTGGAGGTGATCCGCTCCTGCAGCGCGCCCATGTCGGTAGCCAGCGTCGGCTGGTAGCCCACCGCCGAGGGGATCCGGCCCAGCAGCGCCGACACTTCGGAGCCCGCCTGGGTGAAGCGGAAGATGTTGTCGATGAAGAACAGCACGTCGGCGCCGGTCTCGTCGCGGAACTGCTCGGCCAGCGTCAGGCCGGAAAGGGCGATGCGCATGCGGGCCCCCGGCGGCTCGTTCATCTGGCCGTAAACCAGCGCGATCTTGGATTCTTCGAGATTGTCCGGGTTGAGCACGCCGGATTCGATCATCTCGTGATAGAGGTCGTTACCCTCACGGGTCCGCTCGCCCACGCCGGCAAAGACCGACACGCCCGAATGCACCTTGGCGATGTTGTTGATCAGTTCCATGATCAGCACGGTCTTGCCCACACCGGCGCCGCCAAAGAGGCCGATCTTGCCGCCCTTGGCGTAGGGCGCGAGCAGGTCGATCACCTTGATGCCGGTGACGAGGATCTCCGATTCGGTGGACTGGTCGGAGAAGTCCGGCGCCTCCTGGT
>JALWJU010000443.1 GCA_026997055.1 Paracoccaceae bacterium
GGTCGAGCCCTGGGGCTTCATCCTGTTCGCGCGCAATGTCCAGGACCCGGACCAGCTGCGCGCCCTGACCGGGGCGCTGCGCGAAAGCGTCGGGCGCCAGGCCCCGGTCTTCGTCGATCAGGAAGGCGGACGCGTGCAGCGCCTGCGCGCGCCGCATTGGCGCGAATGGCTCGACCCGCTCGACCAGGTGGCCCAGAACCGCCGCCAGGCCGCGCGCGCCATGTATCTGCGCTACCGGCTGATCGCCGATGAGCTTCGCGCCGTCGGGATCGACGCCAATTGCGCCCCCGTCGCCGATATCGCCCGGGCCGAGACCCATCCGGTGCTCAGGAGCCGCTGCTACGGCGAAGACGTTGTAAAGGTTGCCGAAATCGCCGGTTCCGTGGCCCAGGCCCTGCTCGACGGCGGGGTGCTTCCGGTGGTCAAGCACATGCCCGGCCAGGGCCGCGCCAGAGCCGACAGCCATGCCGAGCTTCCCCGGGTGCGGGAGCGCTACAAGACCCTGCGCTGGAGCGATTTTCTCGCCTTCGAGCCCTTTGCGGAGATGCCCATGGCGATGAGCGCCCATGTGGTCTATGAGGCGCTCGACCCCGCGCATCCGGCCACGCAATCGCCGGCGGTGATGGCCATGATCCGCGAGGAACTGGGCTTCGAGGGGCTGATGATGAGCGACGATCTGTCGATGCAGGCGCTCAGCGGTCCGCTGGGCGCGCGCGCGGTTGCGGCACTGGCGGCGGGCTGCGACGTGGCGCTGCATTGCAATGGCGAGATGGCCGAGATGGAGGCGGTGGCCGCGGCAAGCGGGCGCCTCGAAGGCGCGGCGCTGGCGCGCGCCGAGCGCGCGCTTGCCTTTCGCCGCGCGCCCCTGCCCATTGACATCGAGGCCGTTGAGGCCGAGTTTCTGGCCCTGATGCAGGGGCAGGAGAGCCGGGAAGGCCGGATCGGCGAGGATGGCTGAGGACGATTTCCAGAGCGATGCGCTGTCGGTCAGCGAGCGGCTCGCGGCCGAGGCGCTGATCGTCGATGTGGACGGGTTCGAAGGCCCGCTCGACCTGCTGCTCACGCTCAGCCGTACGCAGAAGGTCGATCTCAGGCGCATCTCGGTGCTGCAACTGGCCGAGCAATACCTTGCTTTCATCGAAAAGGCCCGCCACCTGCGCATCGAGCTTGCGGCCGATTACCTGGTCATGGCCGCCTGGCTCGCCTTTCTGAAATCGCGCCTGCTGCTGCCCCCGGAGCCGGGCGACGAAGGCCCGTCGGGCGAGGAAATGGCCGCCCACCTGGCCTTTCAGCTCGAGCGCCTCGCGGCAATGCGCGATGCCGCCGCCCGGCTGATGGCGCGCGACCGGAAGGGGCGCGACTTCTTCGCCCGCGGCGCCCCCGAGACCGTGACCCGCAAGCGCGAGATCCGCTATCAGGCGACGCTGCTCGACCTCATGCAGGCCTATGCGCGCATCCGCACGAAGGACGAATTCCGCCCCTTCGTCATGGACCGCGAGGCGATCATGACCATGGAGCAGGCGCTCGAGCGGATGCGCGCGCTGATCGGCTATGCGGGCGAGTGGACGGACCTCACCTCCTACCTGCCCGAGGGCTGGCAGAGCGACCCCGCGCGCCGCCGCTCGGCCATGGCCGCCAATTTCGCCGCCTCGCTGGAACTGGCCAAGGCCGGGCTGATCGAGATAGAACAGCAGGAGACCTTCGCCCCGATCCGCATAAGAAAGGCGCGCCAATGAGCGACGAGATGGAGCAGCCCGAAGGGTCCGAAGGACCCGGGGAAAGCCTGTTCGACGCCCCGTCCATGGGCGAGCAGGAGCGCATGGTGGAGGCGGTGCTGTTCGCCTCGGCCGAGCCGGTCAGCGTGGCCGAGCTCGCCGCCCGCATGCCGCATGGATCCGACCCGGCCGAGGCGCTCGCGCATCTCAGGAAACGCTACGAGGGGCGCGGGGTGCGGCTGGTCAGGGTGGGCGATGGCTGGGCCATGCGCACGGCGCCCGATCTCGGCTTTCTGATGCACAAGGAGAGCGTCGAGACCCGCAAGCTCTCCCGCGCCGCGATCGAGACGCTCGCGATCATCGCCTATCACCAGCCGGTGACGCGCGCCGAGATCGAGGAGATCCGCGGCGTCTCGGTCAGCCGGGGCACGATAGACCTGCTGATCGAGATGGAATGGATCCGCTTCGGACGTCGCCGGATGACCCCGGGCCGGCCGGTGACCTTCGTGGTGACGCAGGAATTCCTCGACCATTTCGGCCTCGAAAGCGCGCGCGATCTGCCGGGGCTGAAGGAGCTGCGCGCCGCCGGCCTGCTCGAAAGCCGCCCGCCGCCTGGCGCCATGCCCGGGTCCGGGACGGAGGAGCCGGAGGAGCCGGAGGAAGAGGCCCGCGAAGGCCAGTCGGAACTGTTCGAGGAGTGAGGATCGGGGCGTTCCGGCGCCAAGACGAAACGCCTCGATGAGCTTCGGGCCGCCGCTCAGGCCGGTTGGGAAACCGGCCTGGCCAGGCGCAGGACGATGAAGCCGAGCACCGCCGAGATGGCCGAGCCGACCATGACGCCCAGGCGCATCTGGTTGATCAGGTCGTGATCGTCGAAGCTGAGCGAGCCGATGAACAGCGACATGGTGAAGCCGATCCCGGCCAGAAGAGAGATGCCATAGACATGGACCCAGGAGGCCTGGGCGGGCAGGCGGGCGAAGCCGAAGCGCACCATCAGGAAGACAGCGCCCAGAACCCCGGCCTGCTTGCCCAGGAACAGCCCGAGCGCGGCGCCCAGCGGCAGCGGCTGGGTCAGGTCGCTCAGCGCCATGCCTTCGAAGATGACCCCGGCATTGGCAAAGGCGAAGACCGGCACGATCAGGTAGAGCACATAGGGGGCGAGGGCATGCTCGAGCGACAGGAGCGGAGATTTGCCGAACTTGTCGCGATAGGGGATGAACAGGGCCGTGAGCA
>JALWJU010000444.1 GCA_026997055.1 Paracoccaceae bacterium
CTCCTTCGCCTCGGCCTCCGCACGGCGGCGGGCGCGCTCTTCGGCGCGAGCCTTTTCTTCGGCCTCGCGGCGGGCGGCCTCTTCCGCCTCGCGAGCCTTGGCGGCCGCGAGTGCCTTCATCCGGCGGGCCATTTCCGCATCGGAGATCCCGGCCGGACGCTTGGCCGGATCGCTCTTGGCCGGGGCGGGGGCACGATTGGCGGCGCCGGGCTTGGCACCGGGCTTGGGAACCACGATGCGCTTGCGCTTGGTCTCCACCACCACGTTCTTGGTCCGGCCGTGGCTGAAGCTCTGCTTCACCTGTCCCGTTCGCGCTCCACCGCGCAGTCCAAGGGTCTTTTTGCCGTCACTGTCGCTCATCTGGTCTTCGTACCTTTCCGGCGCATCATCCGCCGCTTCTTGCGCGCAAGCCTTGCAGCCTTGCGGCCTCATCTACAACACGTTGCGCGAGTCCGCCAGCGGCAAGCGCGCCATGTATCACATTTTCCCGTCCGAATGCCAAACCCAATTCGCTTGCATTCAGCACTTCGATCAGGGTTTCGCCGCCGCCGGGGGGGCGCAGCTTCGATTTGCCCCGGGGCGAACCGTCACCGGCCTGAAGCAGCAGCGCCGCCCGGCCGCTGGAGAGCCAGCCCCTGACCTTCTCGTATCCGGCCACCGCCTGGCCGGCCTTGCGCGCCAGCGAGATCAGATGGATCAGCTGCGTGGCCAGCACGCTTTCGATCTGGTCGGGGAGGTCTTCGGGCACCTTGACCCGCCTGCGGGCGGCGCGGGCGAACAGGCCCTTTCGCGCCGCCTTTTCCAGCGCCGCGCGGTCGGGGCTCACCCAGATGCCGCGGCCGGGCAGCCTGCCCGCGAGATCCGGCACCAGCGCATCGTCCGGGCCGAGCACGAAGCGGATCAGCCGCGCGCGCGGCATGGTCTCGCCCGTGGCGATGCAGCGCCGCTCGGGCGCGCCACGCTGCTTTTTCCGGCCGCCGCGGGTCACGGGGAGCACCTGAAGCCTGCGATCAGGCTTCAGCCTCCTCGCCGGTTTCGTCGCTCTCGCCGGCTTCGGCCCCGGCCTCCAGATCCGCCGGATCGACCCAGCCGAGCATGACCCGGGCAGTCATGATCAGATCCTGGGCTTCCTCGAGACTCACATCGAAGGGCTCAAGGATGCCGTCATCCTTGACCCGCTCGCCATCGACCGTGGTCCAGCCCCCGGCCAGCTCCCAGTCGGCGCAGGTGGCGAAATCCTCGATGGTTTTTATCCCGTCTTCGGCCAGCGCCTCGATCATCTGCGGGGTCAGGCCTTCGAAGGCGATCAGGCTGTCTTCGGCGCCCAGTTCGCGGGCGTGCTCCAGCGCCTTGCGGTTGCGTTCCTCGAGCACGTCGCGGGCGCGGGCCTGAAGCTCGTTGGCGGTTTCTTCGTCCACGCCGTCGATCACCAGCAGCTCGTCGATTTCCACATAGGCGACTTCCTCGAGGCTGGTAAAGCCTTCGGCGACCAGCAGCTGGGCGAAGAATTCGTCGAGGTCCAGGCTCTCCATGAACAGCTTGGTGCGCTCGGCAAACTCGGCCTGGCGGCGGGCGCTTTCCTCCTCCTCGGTAAGGATGTCGATATCGAGCCCGGTCAGCTGGCTCGCGAGCCGCACGTTCTGCCCGCGCCGGCCGATGGCGAGGCTGAGCTGTTCGTCGGGCACCACTACCTCGACCCGCTCGGCATCTTCGTCGATCACCACCTTGGAGACCTCGGCCGGCTGGAGCGCATTGACGAGGAAGGTGGGCACGTCCTCGTTCCAGGGGATGATGTCGATCTTTTCGCCCTGAAGCTCGTTCACCACCGCCTGCACGCGCGAGCCGCGCATGCCAACGCAGGCGCCGACCGGGTCGATGGAATTGTCGTAGGAAATCACCGCGATCTTGGCGCGCGAGCCGGGGTCGCGGGCCACGGCCTTGATCTCGATGATGCCGTCGTAGATCTCGGGCACTTCCATCTTGAACAGTTCGGCCATGAATTCGGGCGCGGTGCGGCTGAGGAAGATCTGCGGGCCGCGCTGCTCGCGGCGCACGTCCTTCACATAGGCGCGGATGCGGTCATTGGGGCGGTAGCTTTCGCGGCCGATCTTCTCGTTGCGCCGCAGGATCGCCTCGCCCACGCCCACATCGACGATGACATTGCCGTATTCCTCGCGCTTGACCTGACCGTTGATGATGGTGCCGACGCGATCCTTGAACTCTTCGTATTGGCGCTCACGCTCGGCCTCGCGCACCTTTTGCAGGATCACCTGCTTGGCGCTCTGGGCGGCGATGCGGCCAAGCTCGACCGGCGGCACTTCCTCGACGAAGGTATCGCCGACCTTGGGGTCCTCCAGATACTGGCGGGCCTGCTCCACGGTCATCTCGGCCTGGTAATTCTCGAGCGCGTCGTCCTCGACCACGGTGCGCACGCGGGTAAAGGTGGCGCGGCCCGTCTTGCGGTCGATGGAGACGCGGATATCCATCTCTGCCCCGTAGCGGCTCCTGGCGGCGCGCGCGAGGCTCTCTTCCATGGCCTCGATCACCAGCTCCGGGTCGATCATCTTTTCGCGCGCCACGGCGGCGGCGGTCTGCAGAAGCTCCAGCTGGTTTGCGGATGTGATAGACATGTCAGCCCTCCTCGGAACCGTCTTCGGTCTCTATCTGGTCAAATTTCGTCTCGTCCACGGCGCCGGCCTTGCGGGCGCGCAGCATATCGCGGATCAGGTCGTCGGTCAGCACCAGCCGGGCATCGGCCAGCCAGTCGAACCTGAGCCCGATCGTGCCCTCTTCGATGGCGATCAGCACCTCGTCGCCCTCGGTGCCCTCAAGCACCCCCTTGAAGCGCTTGCGCCCGTCGATCAGCTGCTCGGTCTCCAGCCTGGCGAGATAGCCCTTCCAGGCGTCGAAATCGGCGAGCCGGGTCAGCGGGCGGTCGATGCCGGGGG
>JALWJU010000445.1 GCA_026997055.1 Paracoccaceae bacterium
CCGGATGCAAGAGGCGCAAACGCCCGGCCGGAGGAACAAGGGAGAGAGACATGGCGACCCCTGCAGCAAACATGAAAGTCAATGGCGACCGCCTTTGGGACAGCCTGATGGAAATGGCGAAGATCGGCCCCGGCGTGGCCGGCGGCAACAACCGCCAGACCCTGACCGATGCCGACGGCGAGGCACGCCACCTGTTCAAGAAGTGGTGCGAAGAGGCGGGGATGACTGTCTCGGTGGACTCCATGGGCAACATGTTCGCCATGCGCGAAGGCACCGACCCGGACGCGCTGCCGGTCTATGTGGGCAGCCACCTCGACACCCAGCCTACCGGCGGCAAGTATGACGGCGTGCTTGGCGTGCTCGCCGGGCTCGAACTGGTGCGCAGCCTCAATGATCTGAACGTCAGGACGAAGCACCCCATCGTCGTCACCAACTGGACCAACGAGGAAGGCACCCGCTTCGCCCCGGCGATGCTGGCGAGCGGCGTCTTTGCCGGGGTGCATACCGAGGAGTGGGCCAAGGATCGCGTGGACGCCGAGGGCAAGCGCTTTGGCGACGAGCTCAGGCGCATCGGCTGGGAGGGTGATGAGCCCGTCGGTGAGCGCAAGATGCACGCCATGTTCGAATACCACATCGAGCAGGGGCCGATCCTCGAGGCCGAGGACAAGCTCATCGGCGTCGTCACCCACGGCCAGGGGCTCAGCTGGACCCAGGTGACCGTGACCGGCAAGGAGGCACATACCGGCTCGACCCCGATGCCCATGCGCCGTAATGCAGGGCTCGGCATGGCCCGGATGCTGGAACTGGTGGACGAGATCGCCTGGTCGCACAAGCCCCATGCGGTGGGTGCCGCCGGGCATATCGACGTCTATCCCAACAGCCGCAACGTGATCCCCGGAAAGGTGGTCTTCACGGTCGATTTCCGTAGCCCCGATCTGGCGGTGATCGAGGACATGGAGCGCCGCTTCGCCGAAGGGGCGAAGAAGATCGCCGAAGAGATGGGACTCGAAGTCGAGATGGAGAAAGTCGGTGGCTTCGACCCGGTGACCTTTGACGAAGGCTGCGTCAGCGCGGTGCGCAACGCCGCCGAGCGGCTCGGCTACAGCCACATGGACATCATCTCCGGCGCCGGGCATGATGCCTGCTGGATCAACAAGGTCGCCCCGACGGCGATGATCATGTGCCCCTGCGTGGACGGGCTGAGCCACAACGAGGCCGAGGAAATCAGCAAGGAATGGGCGACCGCCGGGGCCGATGTGCTGATGCATGCGGTGGTCGAGACCGCCGGGATCGTCGAGTAAGGCCGGGCGGGAGCGAGGGGCCAGCCCCTCGCGCTCCCCGGAGTATTTCTCGAAAGATGAAAGGCAGGAGGGAGATGCAAGTCTGGCTGCGGCAGGGTCTTCTGGCGGTTGCGCTTCTTGCGGCAAGTATGGGGCGTGCCGCTCCCGTGCCGGGGGCGGACTGGGACTGGCAGCTGGGTGAGCCGGTGCGCCCGCCTGCGGGAGTTGCGGTTTTTGATACCGATCCGGATATTGTCAGCCGGGCATTGATTGGCCGGCTGAACCGGGCCGGGGTCTATACGATCTGTTATGTCTCGGCGGGAACGGTGGAAAGTTACCGGGACGATGCCGGTCGGTTTCCCCCGGAGGTGGTCGGCAAGACCTATGGCGACTGGCCGGACGAGAAATTCCTGGACATTCGCAGGCTGGATATCCTGTTACCCCTGATGCGGGTGCGATTCGAACGGTGCAGGGCGATGGGTTTCGATGCGGTCGAACCCGATAATCAGGACGTTTATGAGAACGACAGCGGTTTTCGCATTTCGGCGCGCGAAAATGTGCGCTACCTCAAGGCGCTCGCCGATATGGCGCATGGCATGGGGCTGGATATCGGTCAGAAGAATGTACCGGAGCTGACCGGGGAACTGGTGGGTATGATGGATTTCGTCATCACCGAGAGCTGTTTTCAGGATCGCTGGTGCGGCGATGTCGAGGCATATGTCCGTGCCGGCAAGCCGGTATTCGACGCCGAATATACCGACCGGCCGATCAGCTGGGCCAGGGCCTGCAAGGAGGCTGTGCGGCGCAATATCTCGATGATCCTCAAGGATCGTGATCTGAATGCAGGGCGCAAGAGCTGCGACGAATAGGGAGAGAAGGATATGGCAGACAAGGTAATCAGGAACGGAACGATCGTCACCGCCGATCTGACCTACAAGGCGGATATACGCATTGAGGGAGGCGTGATCACCGAGATCGGCCCGGACCTGAAGGGCGACGAGGAGCTTGACGCGACCGGCTGCTATGTCATGCCCGGCGGGATCGACCCCCATACCCATCTGGAAATGCCCTTCATGGGCACCTATTCCAGCGACGATTTCGAGAGCGGGACGCGGGCGGGGCTCGCCGGCGGCACCACCATGGTGGTGGATTTCGCCCTGCCCAACCAGGGTGAGAGCCTGCTCGACGCGCTCAAGCGCTGGGACAACAAATCGACCCGCGCCAATGCCGACTATTCCTTCCACATGGCCGTGACCTGGTGGGGCGAGCAGGTGTTTGACGACATGAAGACCGTGGTGCAGGAGCGCGGCATCAACACCTTCAAGCATTTCCTCGCCTACAAGGGCGCGCTGATGGTGAATGACGACGAGCTGTTCGCCTCTTTCAATCGTCTGGCCGAGCTTGGAGGAACGGCGCTGGTCCATGCCGAAAACGGCGACGTGGTGGCGGAACTCACCGCCAAGCTGCTGGCCGAGGGCAATACCGGCCCCGAGGCTCACGCCTACTCGCGCCCGCCGCAGGTGGAGGGCGAGGCCACCAATCGCGCCATCATGATCGCCGACATGGCCGGGGTGCCGCTCTATGTGGTGCATGTTTCCTGCGAGGAAGCGCATGAAGCGATCCGCCGCGCGCGGATGCAGGGCAAGCGGGTCTGGGGCGAGCCGCTG
>JALWJU010000446.1 GCA_026997055.1 Paracoccaceae bacterium
AGGGTGGGTTCCCTTTCCAAGGGCAAAAGGCCCCTGAGATGAAGTGCCTGCTCCGCCCTTCGGGTCCTGCGGATTTGCTCCCTGAATGCGTTGCAAGACTTTGAAATAGAATTACTATTCCTGCGGCCCTGCGGCTTTTCAGGAAGCAGATCTGCCGGACTGTGAGCGCGGGATTAATGAGTCCTGACCCTAGGACGCGGAGCTCAGAACGAGGACTGCGCGCCGTATTCTTCCCGTCTCAGGGTCATGTCATCGAGCAGACCGAACGGATCCCAGGCATTGGGCATCTGCGTGCACAGGCTGCGATAGTTCTTCCAGCCATCCACCAGCTCCTTCAGCGTGTGATCCCTGGCGCAGTTTTCGCGCACCGCACGGTGGGTTTCGACCCGCGCCTCCTCGAAAGCGTCGAACAGCGTCCTGTTGTCCGGCTCGGCCAGGGTCTGCGAAAAGACCTTGGTGAACATCGCCTCGGTCTCGTCCGGCGTGAAATTGGCGATCTGCTCCTCGAAGGCCGAGAAGATCACCGCCTCGCGACCGCCCCAGTCGTCACCGCGCCCGCCGATGCCATTGCGCACGTTGTTGATGTAATCGCCGAGCGCCGCATCCGCATGGCAGGCTTCGATGATGGTGACGATCTCCTTCGCCATCACCTGATCGACCAGGTCGCGAAATGCCCGCGCCGTCATCCAGTCGCCGCGAGCGGTGGCCTGTTCGGGATCGGCGGGGCGCTCGACCGTGTACCAGGCGAAGATCTCGTCCTCGACCTCGTAGCCCTTGTACATGCCCTCGATCTTGCCGCCATGGGTATTGACATAAAGGATCACCGTATCATCCGGCCCGGCGCGCCTGGCCAGGTCGGCAAGCGCGGCGGAAACCCCGGCGCCGGTCGCCTGCTCGTTGAGCAGGGTGATCACCCGCTCCTGCGACAGATCGAAAGCCGCCTTCATGCCGGAAACGATCAGGTCGATATCCTTTTCGCAGGCTCCGTTGAGCTTGGCATTCTGCTCGGGATCGCCCTTGATGTCCTTCCAGGGGGGGCAGGCGGCGGCGGCGAAAAGCCAGGTCTCCGCCGCAACCGGAGCCGCCAGCAGGAAGAGCGCCGGCAGCAGAGGGGTGAGTGGCCTGAAAAGTCGCATTCTGATGTCCTGTGATATCTGAAAGGAATGCCCCGGCGGCACGGATGCGCCGCCGGGGACCTCGGTGCCGGGTCAGTTGCCGCTGTCGGATCCGGAATCGCCGGAGGCGGCATCGGAGGCGGCCTTGAGGGCTTCATCCACCTCGCCGCCCGCCGCCTCGCAGTCGTCAACCGACTTGGCCAGCAGCATCACGTCCTCGGAGAAGGTGCAGTGGACAGCCACCAGCGCCGGGCCGGCGGGCCGCGCGGGCATCACGGCCACGGGGGGCTTGGCCACCAGCACCGGCACCCCGCTCCTGACCGCGGTGGGCAGGTCGAAATTGCCGGAGCAGTTGAACAGGCAGTCTATATTCCAGCCCGAGCCGTTGACCGGGCCGAAGATCGACCAGCCCGAGCCGTGGACGGGACCGAAGATCGACCAGCCGCCGATATCGTTGACACCGTCGTGGTTGATGTCCCAGCCCGAACCGTGGACGGGGCCGAAGATGGACCAGCCCGAGCCGTTGACCGGACCGAAGATCGACCAACCGCCGATATCGTTGACACCGTCGTGATTGATGTCCCAGCCCGAGCCGTGGACGGGACCGAAGATCGACCAGCCACCGATATCGTTGACGCCGTCGTGGTTGATGTCCCAGCCCGAACCGTGGACGGGGCCGAAGATGGACCAGCCCGAGCCGACCCCCGGGCCGCCATAGACATCCGCTCCGGCCGCGCCGGCCAGGCCAAGCACGGCAACCGTCGCCAACAGAATCCTTCCGGGTTTGGTCCGATACATTTTTCCGTTCCTCACTAGCTTTCTTTCCATTTGATCCAGATGTGTTCCGGCCATGCGCATCGGGGCGCGGGCAGCGCTTTCGGCGCCAGTCGCCCCGGCTTGCCCGGGCAGTTGGGACCCTATAACGAGGCAGCCCCCTGAAATGTGGCGGAAAAATGGCGACTGCCGGGTTTGGAGCCAATGACGCCGGTTTGGTGCGAGTAACGCCGAGGCGATGCCTTCCCGGAAAGCCGGCGCGGGCGGGCGGGCGGCCTTCCGGCCGGGTTTCAGCGCCGTTCGGCGAGGAGCAGGCGCAGTTCGGCGACCTTCTTACGGCTGACCGGGTATTCCCGCCCTTTCGGGTCGAGCAGCTTCGGGTTGCCGTTGCGGAATACCAGATCCTGCATCTGCGACCTGCTCATCCAGATCGAACGGTGAATCCGCATCCCCGTATCCGGGGGCAGCTTTTCCTCGGCTTCGCGAAGACTCATGCGCAGCAGGGTATCGCCGCAATCGGTCACCACCCGCACATACTGGTTCTGCGCCTCGAGGCGGTGTATCGGAGCGCGCTTTTCGGGGGGCAGGTGGGCTTCGAGGGTGCTTTCCGGCAGGCGCACCGGCCGCCAGATCGGCAGGAGTTCGGGGCGCGTGGACAGGCGCGCGCGGGTCTTCTCCTCGAAGAAAAGCATCACCAGCGGCACCGCGATGGCGATCATCACCACCGCGGTCAGCCAGTAGCCGAGCGCGCCGGTGCGCTCGGAGCCGGGGAAGAGCACCTTGAAGGCGATCGTGTCCGCTCCGGCCAGCAGCGAGTAGAACGCGATATTGGACCAGACGAAGGGAATGTTGCGCGCCAGCGTCGCCCGCAGGAGGACGGGCAGGAACAGGTAGCCGACAAGGCAGAAGAAGAAAGCCCCGGCGGCATTGAACAGAGCGCGCCAGGGCAGGGAAATCGCCTGCATCCTGTCGCCCGGTGCCATGACGCTGGTGAAAAGCCAGATCGCGATCAGCAGGGACAGACAAATCCTGCTGAGATAGACGTCGCGCACGAATTG
>JALWJU010000447.1 GCA_026997055.1 Paracoccaceae bacterium
GCCTTTGCCACCAGGGCTTCGATGTCGAAATTTCCCTCGGGGTCATGGGCCAGCGCCACATGGGGGCTGCCCTGCTGGCGGATGGCGCGGGTCAGGCGGCGGGTGTCGATGCCGCCGATGCCGATGCGCCCGGTGCTGGAGAGCCAGTCGGCGAGTCTGGCCGTGGCGCGCCAGTTCGACGGTTCCGTCGGGTCCCACTTCACCACCATGCCTTCGGCGACGGGGCGCGCGCTTTCGTCGTCTTCGGGAGTGGTGCCGGTATTGCCGATATGGGGGAAGGTGAAGGTCACCACCTGGCCGGCATAGGAGGGATCGGTCATGATCTCCTGGTAGCCGGTCATGGCGGTATTGAAGCACAGCTCTGCCGTGACTTCGCCGGGTGCGCCAAAGCCCTGGCCAAGGAACAGCGTCCCGTCGGCAAGCGCCAGGCAGGCGGTCGGTTTCTGTGCGGATATGGCGGACATGGCGACTCCCGGATCAAATTGCCGGGAACCTAAAGCGCGTCCGGTGGGGGGTCAAGAGGGGCACCAGCGGCGGGAAATTTCACGGGTCGTTTGTTATCAATGGCTTGCCGGCGGGGGCGGGTGTTGTCGCTGCGCGCGGGATTGGATAGAGTCGGTATTCCCGGCATTCCCGGCCTTGATGGGGAAGCAGGAACATGGGGTAGGGGACATGGAACTGAGACAGAAGATCAACGAGGCGCTGAAAGCGGCCATGCGCGAGCGCGACAAGGCGCGGCTTTCCACCCTGCGTCTGGTCAATGCCGCGCTCAAGGACCGCGACATCGAATTGCGGAGCCGGGGAGAGGAGGCGGCGCTGAGCGATGCCGATATCCTCGCGATCCTCGGCAAGATGGTCAAGCAGCGCCAGGAAAGCGCGCGCGCCTATGAGGAGGGCGGGCGGCTGGAAATGGCCGAGCAGGAGCGGGCCGAAATCCGGGTGATCGAGGAATTCCTGCCGCGCAAGCTGGGCGAGGAAGAGACCCGCGCCGCCATAGAGGCCGCCATTGCCGCCACCGGCGCCGGGTCGATCCGCGACATGGGCAAGGTCATGGGCGTGCTCAAGGGCAAGTATGCCGGACAGATGGATTTCGGTCAGGTGGGGCCGATGGTCAAGGAGCGCCTGGGCTGAGGCGTGCCGAGATGCCGGGTGCAGATTTCGCCCGGCCGGTATCTGCGGCTCCCTTGCAGATGGCTGATCGGCATGGGCGGGGCGAAGCTCCTGCGGGTCTTCTGTGAAAACCGGGTTGCGGTCCTCAGTGGGGTCGTGCGGTTTTCACCTGCCTCAGCAGGCCGGCGACTTCACGGTATAATCCCGGGCGCTCCTCTTCGCTCAGGAAGGCGCCCAGCTCGACCTCGCGGCTGTTTCCCTTGAGCGTGACGTAATTTTCCACCGGCCCGCCGGTTCGGTACAGGTGGATGCTGACCCAGTAGGGATTGGCCTCCCATTCGTGGTACTGGCCCTGCGGGCCGTGGCGGGTAAGCGTGATGCGGTCGCGCCAGATGCGCAGTTCTTCCAGTATCTCCGCGTCGCGGTAGCTCTTGTCGATGAAGAACCACAACAGCCACAGCACCCCCATGACCGGCAGCAGGATCCACCACAGCGAGGCGGTGCCGAGAAAGGCGCTGAGCGGCACCAGGAAGGCGAGGAAGGCCACGCCGATCACCGCCACGAAGCCGCGCCGCGGCAGCGAGCGGTAGGGCCACAGATGCATGGCCGCCAGCGGCCTTTCCCCCTCGCCATATGAGGAGGCCCCGGACTGTGCCGGGGCCTCCTGCGGGTCTATGTCCCATTCCCAGGGCATGGGTTCAGTGCGCGTGGCCCTTGTCCCAGTCTTCGCGCCTGGGAAGCGTCTCGAACGTATGCTCGGGCGGCGGGCTGGGCAGGGTCCATTCCAGCGTGTCGGCATATTCGTTCCAGTAATTGTTCTCGCTCACGCGCTTGCCGGCGCGCAGGGTGTAGAACACGATGCCGATGAACAGGATGAACGAGGCGAACGAGATGAAGGCGCCGATCGAGCTGATCTTGTTCCAGTAGGCAAAGGCCTCCGGGTAGTCGATATAGCGGCGCGGCATGCCCTGACGGCCCAGGAAGTGCTGGGGGAAGAAGGTCAGGTTGACGCCCACGAAGAACATCCAGAAATGCACCTTGCCCCAGAATTCCGGGTACTGGCGCCCGCTCATCTTGCCGATATAGAAGTAGATCCCGGCAAAGATGCAGAAGGCCGCGCCCATGGACATGGTGTAGTGGAAGTGGGCGACCACATAGTAGGTGTCGTGATAGAGCCGGTCGATGCCTGCCTGGCTCAGCACCACGCCGGTCACGCCCCCGATGGTGAACAGGATCAGGAAGCCGATGGCAAAGAGCATCGGAGTCCTGAACTCGATCGAGCCGCCCCACATGGTGGCGATCCAGCTGAAGACCTTGATTCCCGTGGGCACGGCGATGACCATGGTCGCCAGCATGAAGTAGCTCTGCTGGGTCAGGCTCATGCCCACCGTGTACATGTGATGCGCCCAGACCACGAAGCCCAGGAATCCGATGGCGATCAGCGCCCAGACCATCGGCAGATAGCCGAAGATCGGTTTGCGGGCGAAGGTGGCGATCACATGGCTGATCAGCCCGAAGCCCGGCAGCACCACGATATAGACTTCCGGGTGGCCGAAGAACCACAGGATATGCTGATACAGGATCGGATCGCCGCCGCCGGCCGGGTCGAAGAAGGTGCCGCCGAAATTGCGGTCCACCAGCAGCATGGTGATCGCGCCCGCAAGCACCGGCAGGCTCAAGAGGATCAGCCAGGCGGTGACGAAGATCGACCAGGAAAACAGCGGCACCTTGAAGATGGTCATGCCCGGCGCGCGCATGTTGAGAAAGGTGGTGATCATGTTGATCGCGCCCAGTATCGAGCTGGCGCCCGACAGGTGCACGGCAAAGA
>JALWJU010000448.1 GCA_026997055.1 Paracoccaceae bacterium
GTGCCATCCCCATGGGGAAGTCTCTGCGCTCCCAGCTTTCCCAGTCCGGGAAGGCCCGGCGCAGCGCGGCCATGCGCCGCAGCGCGCGGTGCAGCACGAAGGCGGCCAGCAGCGTCGCCGCCATGAGATAGAAGAAGAATGCCAGATCCTCCAGCGCCACGAAGGGCGCCATGGCGGCGGCGAACTTGGCATCCCCCGCCCCGACAAGCCCCAGCGAGGAGACGACGAAGCCGATCGCCAGCACCACGAGGAAATGCACCAGCCGCCATTTCCAGATGTCGAAGGGCAGGGCCGCGAGCCCCACCAGCACGAAGACCAGCATGAGCGCGCCCACGGCCTTGTTCGGGATCTTCATCCGCGCCATGTCGCTCCAGGCGACCCAGAGCGCGATCGGGGTCGCGAAGGGCAGGAACCAGAGCGCCGAGCGCGCCGTCTCGGTCAGCATCATCCGCCCGCCACGTCGCTTTCCAGCGCCTCGAGGGCGCGCGCGGCGGCCTCGAAATACTGCGGATGGGTGTCGATCGCCTGCTGCAGCAGGGTCTTGCCCATGATCAGGTCGCCCTGCTTGATCGCGCTGAGGCCTGCCGTGTGCAGCAGCTGGGCGCGTTCGGTCTGGGTCATGCGCACCGGCGGCAGGTCGTATTTGCGCTGGGCGGCGCGTGCGAGGACGAGGTTGTTCTTGGCGGTGAACAGGTCGGGGTCATGGGTGAGCGCCTCGACGAAGAGCTTCTCGGCCTCGGCAAAGTCGCCGCGGGTGAGTTTGGAATAGCCCCAGTTGTTGAGCACGCCGGCGGGCCTGGTGGTGAGCCCGGCAGCGGTCTCGTAGAAGCTGTCGGCCTTGTCCCATTCTTCGTTGCTGTCGGCGACCATGGCTTCGAGGCGGTAGCGCTTGTAGGTCTCGTAGGTGGGCGGGATCTTGTCGAGCACGGTTTCGGCCATGGCCCAGTCGCCGGAGCGGATCAGGGCATCGGCCAGGGCCACGCGGTCCTCGTCGGTGGCCTCGCCGCTCTCGGTCACCTTGCGCCAGATCTGGGCCGCCTCGCGCGCCTGGCCCGCGCGCACGAGGGATTTGGCAAGCCCGCGCATCAGGTCCACCCGGTCGGGGTTTTCCGACAGCGCGCGGCGGAAATAGGCCACCGCCTCCTTGGGGTCGCCGGCGGTGAGCATGATGTCGTTGAGGTTGCTTTCGTCGATCACGTTGACCGTCGCAAGGGTGCGGTCCACATCGGCCTGACGTGCCGTTTGCTCACAGGCGGACAGGGCCAGAACTCCGCCAAGGCAGAGCATCACGGGAATGGGGTGGCGCATTTTCGCGTCCTTTTCTGCTCGTCTCACATTTGCGGGCCGTTTGGCGGCCTCTGTTGTCCGGTCGGCCGGCTGGCGGCCTTTTGGCTTCTCTCGCCTGCCTGTCGGCCCCGTATCCTGCCGTATCCTGCCGTATCCTGCCGCACCTGCCGGGTCGCTCACCCGCTCCCGGCGCTCCCGGTCCGGTAGGTCGTCAGCAGCAGGTAATCCCCGTTGCCGCGGCGAACCAGCGAGAGGTCGCCGTTATCGGTCTCACTATAGCTCGAATTTTCCAGTTTTGCGAGGGCCAAGCGCAAATTCTCGCGGATCCGGTCGGAATTTGCGTTGTCGAGCCCGTAGGCGAGGCGAAAGACGCGCGCGGCTTCGGCGATTTCGCCCTTTTCCATCAGCACCACGCCGAGATTGTTCCAGGCCGGGACGAAGCGGGGATCGGCCTCGGTGGCCTCGCGCAGCAGGCGTTCGGCCTGGCCGAGGCGGCCCAGCGCCAGGTCGGCCGAGCCCATGGCAGAGAGCACGTCGGCATTCATGCCGTGATCGGCGGCGGCGCGCTGGTAGGCCTTGAGCGCGAGGCGGTATTCGCCGGCGGCCATCAGCCGGTGGCCGACGATCAGCCCGTCCACGCTCTCGGCGCCGGGGCGCGGGCCGGGGGCATAGGGGGTATCGCCGGGGCCGGGCCGCTCGGCGCAGGCGGCGAGCAGGAGCGACAGCAGAAATGGCAGGGCGGCGGCGCGCATGGGAAGACCTTGCAGAGGGTTCGGCTCCCTTCTACCGGCTGCCGGGGCCTGCGGCAATATCGGCGGCGGCTGGCGGGGCGGCGATTTTTCGTACGAAAAATCGTGCCTCCGGCGGGAGTATTTGGACCAAGATGAAAGGGTCAGAACTTGGTGGAGCTGAGCAGGACGTAGATGCCGTAGACCGAGGGGCCGATCAGGATGATCAGGAGCGGCGGCACGGTCAGCATCATGGTGGCGAGCGTCATCTTGGTGGGAAGCGTGTTGGCCTTTTCCTCGGCGCGCATCACCCGCTTGTCGCGCATTTCGGCAGAGAACACCCTGAGCGCCTCGGCGATCGAGGTGCCGAAGGTGGCCGACTGGATCAGCACGGTGACGAAGGAGGAGACATCGGGCACGCCGGCGCGCTCGGCCATGTCGCGCAGCACCTGGACGCGGTCCTTGCCGGCCTTCATCTCCTGGGAGACGATCATGAATTCGTCCGCAAGCGCCGGGAAGCCGGCGCGGATCTCGCGGGCCACGCGCAGGATCGACTGGTCCAGCGACTGGCCGGCTTCGACGCAGACCAGCATCATGTCGAGCGCGTCGGGAAAGCCGTTGACGATCTGTTCCTTGCGCTCCTCGACGCGGCGCGTGATCCAGTATTTGGGCGCCATGTAGCCGATCACGCCGGGGATCAGGATCGTAAGGATCATCTTCTGGGTCGAGACCGGCTCTTCGCTGCTGCCCTGGAGCACCAGCGTATAGAACAGCCCCAGCGTGAGCAGGCCGATCCCCAGCGCGAACTGGGCGAAGTGGAACATGCGCACCGCGTTCTTGCTCTTGTAGCCGGCCTGAAGCAGCTTGAGGCGGATCGCGGAATATTCCTCTTCGTCCTGGGGTTCGAGGAAGGTGGAGAAT
>JALWJU010000449.1 GCA_026997055.1 Paracoccaceae bacterium
TCTCCGGGCCGTTCGGGCCAGTGCAACCGAAGGGGTGGACGTGTCTGAACCAGTCTCGATCTCAACCGGCATCGCCCAGCGCTATGCCAGAGCCGTCTTTGAACTGGCGCTGGAGGAGAAGAAGCTTCCGGCGCTGGAAAAGGACGTGGCGGCGCTGGAGGCCGCCCTGGCCGAAAGCGCCGATCTCGGCGCCCTGATCTCCTCGCCGCTGATCAGCCGCCATGAGCAGGCCGCTGCCATTGCCGCCCTGGCCGGGAAGATGAAGCTCTCGCCCGCCATGGCCGGGACGCTGGGGCTGATGGCCGAGAAGCGCCGCCTCTTTGTCCTGCCGCAGCTGATCGGCACGCTTCAGGGCCTCTTGGCCGAGCACAAGGGCGAGGTGACGGCGGAAGTCACCGCCGCCAAGGCACTGACCAAGGCGCAGAAGGACAAGCTTGCCAAGGCGCTCAAGGCCGCCGCCGGCAAGGATGTGAACATCGACCTGGCCGTGGATGAAAGCCTCATCGGCGGCCTTGTCGTCAAGCTGGGCTCGCGCATGATCGATACCTCGATCCGCGCGCGCCTGAACGCACTCCAGAATTCCATGAAAGAGGTCGGATAATGGGAATCCAGGCAGCCGAAATCTCTGCGATCCTCAAGGAGCAGATCAAGAACTTTGGCCAGGACGCCGAAGTGAGCGAAGTGGGCCGCGTGCTCAGCGTGGGCGACGGGATCGCGCGCGTTTACGGGCTCGACAACATCCAGGCCGGCGAGATGGTCGAATTCCCCGGCGGGATTCGCGGCATGGCGCTGAACCTCGAGGCCGACAATGTGGGCGTGGTGATCTTCGGCTCCGACCGCGACATCAAGGAAGGCGATACCGTCAAGCGCACCAAGGCGATCGTGGACGTGCCCGCGGGTGACGCGCTCCTGGGTCGGGTCGTGGACGCGCTGGGCAACCCGATCGACGGCAAGGGGCCGATCAAGACCAAGGAGCGCCGCATCGCCGACGTCAAGGCCCCCGGCATCATCCCGCGCAAGTCGGTGCATGAGCCGATGGCCACGGGGCTGAAGTCCGTGGACGCGATGATCCCGATCGGCCGCGGCCAGCGCGAGCTGATCATCGGCGACCGCCAGACCGGCAAGACCGCGGTGGCGCTCGACACGATCCTGAACCAGAAGAGCTACAACGACGCCGCCGGCGACGACGAATCGAAGAAGCTCTACTGCGTCTATGTGGCCGTGGGCCAGAAGCGCTCCACCGTGGCCCAGCTGGTCAAGAAGCTCGAAGAGGCCGGGGCGCTCGATTACACCATCGTCGTAGCCGCCACCGCGTCCGACCCGGCGCCGATGCAGTTCCTCGCGCCCTATGCGGCCACCGCCATGGCCGAGCATTTCCGCGACAATGGCCGCCACGCGCTGATCATCTACGATGACCTTTCCAAGCAGGCCGTGGCCTACCGGCAGATGTCGCTGCTGCTGCGCCGGCCGCCGGGGCGCGAAGCCTATCCGGGCGACGTGTTCTACCTGCACTCGCGCCTGCTGGAGCGTTCGGCCAAGCTCAACGAGGATTTCGGCGCCGGCTCGCTTACCGCGCTGCCGATCATCGAGACCCAGGGCGGCGACGTGTCGGCCTTCATCCCCACCAACGTGATCTCGATCACCGACGGGCAGATCTTCCTCGAGACCGAGCTTTTCTACCAGGGCATCCGCCCGGCGGTGAATACCGGCCTTTCGGTTTCGCGGGTGGGCTCCTCGGCCCAGACCAACGCCATGAAGTCGGTCGCGGGTCCGGTGAAGCTGGAGCTTGCCCAGTATCGCGAGATGGCGGCCTTTGCCCAGTTCGGCTCCGACCTCGACGCGGCCACGCAGGCGCTGCTCAATCGCGGTGCGCGGCTGACCGAACTGATGAAGCAGCCCCAGTACTCGCCGCTGACCAATGCCGAGATCGTCTGCGTGATCTATGCCGGCACCCATGGCTATCTCGACGGGATCGACGTGCGCGAGGTGGGCCGCTTCGAAGAGGGGCTGCTCAACCACCTGCGCTCCAATCACGCCGACCTGCTCGACTGGATCACCCGCGAAGACCCCAAGATCAAGGGCGAGGCCGAAGAGAAAATCAAGGCCGCGATCGACGAATTCGCCAGGGATTTCGCATAGGGATTCGCAGAAGGAGACAGGCACATGCCTAGCCTCAAGGACCTGAAACTGCGGATCGAGTCGATCAAATCGACCCGCAAGATCACCAAGGCGATGCAGATGGTCGCCGCGGCCAAGCTGCGCCGCGCCCAGGAGGCGGCGGAGATGAGCCGCCCCTATGCGGAGCGGTTCAATGCCGTGCTGGCCGGGCTGGCCGCCGCGGCGAAGGATGCGGGCGATGCGCCGAAGCTGCTCGCCGGCACCGGCTCCGATCAGGTGCATCTGCTGGTGGTAATGACATCGGAGCGCGGCCTGTGCGGCGGCTTCAACTCCTCGATCGTGCGCATGGCGCGCGCGCGCATCGCCGAGCTTCAGGGCGCCGGCAAGACGGTCAAGATCCTGACCATCGGCAAGAAGGGCCGCGAGCAGCTCAAGCGCGAATACGGCGAGCTGATGATCGACCATGTGGACATGTCCGGCGTCAAGCGGCTGGGCTACGAAGACGCCCGCGCCGCCGCGCAGGGGATCATCGAGCGATTCGAGGCGGGCGAGTTCGACGTGGCGACGATCTTCTTCAACCGTTTCGTCAGCGTGATCAATCAGGAGCCGACCGCGACCCAGATCATCCCGGCCTCCTTCGAGACGGATAAGGGCGAGGAAGCGGCGGGGCCGGCGACCGTCTATGACTACGAGCCCGGCGAAGGGACGATCCTCAAGGAGCTCCTGCCGCGCGGGGTCGCCACCCAGATCTTCTCGGCGCTGCTGGAGAATGCCGCCTCCGAGCAGGGCGCGCGGATGAGCG
>JALWJU010000450.1 GCA_026997055.1 Paracoccaceae bacterium
GGCATAGGCCCTGAGCACATTGGGTACGAGGCCCAGCTTTTCTTCGCACAGGTCGAAATATTTCCGCGTCTCGGCCGGCAGAGGCTCCACCGGCGGCAGGTCCAGCGCCGTGGGGGCTTTGGGGGTATCGGTCATGGCATGTCCCTTTCGGGCGTGAGTGGCGCCCTTCGGTAATGATAATGCCCCACAAGGCGCATTCCAAGGGCCGTGTAGAGCGGATTGGCGGCGTGGTTGCCCCGGGTCACCACCAGCGAAAAGGTCTCGGCCCCCTCGCCCGCGGCCCATTGGGCGGCGCGGATCAGCAGGTTGCGCCCGGTGCCCTTGCGCCGCATGTGGGGGGCGACCTCGAGCGCGTGCAGCATGGCGATGCCTTGGTGAATGGCGACAAAGGCGACGCCGGCGGGCTTGTCCTCGGTGCGCCCGATCAGCGCGGTCTTGGGGAATGGGGCGCGCGCCATCACCGCGAGGCGCTCGGCCCCGACCCCAGCCTCGGCCCAGATCTCGCGCATGATCGCCAGCGGCGGCCAGACCGGGATGCCGGAGGTGAGCGGCGCGTCATGGGCGGCAAGCTCGCCGACCGGCATGGCGTAGATATTGACCGGGTCGCGCAACTCGTAGCCATGGGCGGCAAGCATCCGGTCGAGATGCTCTTCGCCCTCGCGCACCATGAACAGCGGAGTCTGGCCCAGCGCGCGCATGGCGGCCTCGGCGGCGGGCAGGTCGGCCTCGGTGGTGGGCCAGTTCTCGGTCGCGGCACTCACCCGCTGGCCGCCGCCCGCGCCCTTGCGGATGGTCCAGGCCCCGACCTGACTGCGCGCCGCCGGCGGCCATGTGGCCTCGCAAACCTCGATCAGCCGGCGCGCGTCGGGCAGGGGGGCAGGGGCGGTCATGGCAGGGCTCCGAAGGTCTCGCGCAGATCGGCAAGCGCGGCGGCCACCGCCTGCGCGTCGCTCCCGCGCACCACGATATTGGCGCCATAGCGGCCGCCTTCGAAGAACGGGTAAGAGCCGATCGACACCCCCGCATGGCGCCCGGCGACCTGCGCCAGCGGCCCGGCGATCTCGCCCTCGGGCAGATCCAGGCGCAGGGTCTCGCTCAGGGCCGCCGCCCCCCCGCCAAGGCGCTCCAGGAGCCCGTCGAGCATGGCGCGAAACACTTCCGGCACCCCGGCCATCACATGCACATTGCCCAGCGAAAAGCCCGGCGCGGTGGAAACCGGATTGTCGATCAGCACCGCGCCTTCGGGGATGCGGGCCATGCGCTGGCGCGCCTCGTTGAACTCGACCCCCATCCTTTCATAGCGCGCCGCCAGCAGGGCGCGCGCGTCTTCTCGCACCGAGACCCGCGCGCCAAAGGCCGCGCCGATCGCATCGGCGGTGATGTCGTCATGGGTCGGGCCGATCCCGCCGGAGGTGAATACATGGCTGTAGCGCCCGGCCAGCGCGCGCACCGCCTCGCTGATCGCCGCCGCGTCATCGCCGATCATGCGCACTTCGCACAGGTCGATCCCCGCCTGCGCGAGCCTGCCGGCGAGGTAATGGGCATTGCTGTCGCGGGTGCGCCCAGAGAGGATCTCGTCGCCGATCACCAGCATTGCCGCGGTCGGGTTTGCCCCTGATCCCTTCATGCGCTTGCTCCTTTCCCCCTCCCGGTATAGGCCCCGGGCCATGCGCTTTCAAACCCCTCTTGTGCCCGCCCGCCTGATCCGCCGCTACAAGCGGTTTCTGGCCGATGCCGTGCTGGAGGATGGCGGGCGCGAAGTGACCGCCCATTGCGCCAATCCGGGCAGCATGATGGGGCTCGCCGCGCCGGGCACGCGCATCTGGCTCGAGCCCAACGACGACCCGAAGAAGAAGCTCAGATACGGCTGGCGGCTGGTGGATCACGAAAACGGCCACTTCACCTGCGTCGATACCTCGGTGGCCAACCGCGCCCTGCGCGAGGTCCTGCTGGCGCGCCGCCTGCCGGAACTGGCCGCGTATGAAACCATCCGCGCCGAGGTGAAATACGGCGAGAAAAGCCGGGTCGATTTCCTGCTCTCGGGGCCCGGCAGGCCCGACCTCTATATCGAGGTGAAATCGGCGACGCTCAGCCGCGCCCCGGGCCTCGCCGAATTCCCCGACAGCGTGACCGCCCGCGGCAGGCGCCACCTCGAAGAGCTTGCCGCCATGGCGCGCGCGGGCCACCGGGCGATGCTCCTCTACCTCGTCCAGCGCAGCGATTGCAGCCGCCTCGACGTGGCCCGCGACATCGACCCGGCCTATGCGCGGGCCTTCGAGACCGCCCGCGCCGCCGGGCTGGAAGTGCTGGCCTATGGCACAAAGATCACGCCCGAAGCGGTGGAACTGGCCGCCCCTCTGGCCTATGGCGCCTGAAATGCCTATCTGTATGCAAACAGCGATGGAACCCCCGTGGACAAGAAACGCATAAACCTCACCCGCGACGGCATCCGCCTGCACGAGCCCGAAGACTTCGCCGGGATGCGCAAGGCCGGGCGCGTGGCCGCCGATATCCTCGACCGCATCGCGCCGATGGTGCAGCCCGGCGTCACCACCGCCGAGCTCGACAAGGCCGTGGAGGATATGGTCAACGAATCCGGCGCCACCTCGGCCACGATCGGCTACAAGGGCTACAAGCACGCCACCTGCATCTCCATCAATCACGTCGTCTGCCACGGCATCCCGTCCGACAAGCGCATCAAGGACGGCGACATCCTCAATATCGACGTGACCGTGATCGTCGATGGCTGGTATGGCGATACCTCGCGCATGTATGTGGCCGGCAGGCTCAGCCGCAAGGCCGAACGCCTGATCCAGGTCACCCATGACGCGCTGATGAAGGGGATCGAGCAGGTCCGCCCCGGCAAGACCTTCGGCGATATCGGCCACGCGATCCAGGCCCATGCCGAGGCGCAC
>JALWJU010000451.1 GCA_026997055.1 Paracoccaceae bacterium
CGCCTCCACGGCCAGTTCCAGAAGGTTGCCCTCGCCCGAGCGCGCCGCCGCCTCGAGCGCGCCCAGCGCCGCCTCGAGCGCGCGCCCGTCGCGGCTCGCGCGGATCTGCTCGAGCCGGGCGATCTGGGCCTCGCGCACCGCACTGTTGTCGATCTCGCGCACCTCCACCGGGTCTTCGCGCTCGGGGCGGAAGCGGTTCACCCCCACGATCACCTCCTCGCCCCGGTCGATCGCCGCCTGCCTGCGTGCCGCCGCCTCCTCGATCCTGAGCTTGGGCAGGCCCGAGGCCACGGCCTTTGTCATGCCGCCCATCTCCTCGACCTCCTCGATCAGCTTCCAGGCCTCGTCGATCATTTCGGCGGTGAGTTTCTCGACGTAATAGGAGCCCGCGAGCGGGTCCACGACCCTGGTAACCCCGGTTTCGTTCTGCAAGATCAGCTGGGTGTTGCGGGCGATGCGGGCGGAGAATTCGCTGGGCAGCGCGATCGCCTCGTCAAAGGAATTGGTGTGCAACGACTGGGTGCCGCCAAGCACCGCGCTCATCGCCTCGAAGGCGGTGCGCACGATGTTGTTGTACGGGTCCTGCGCCTGCAGGCTCACGCCCGAAGTCTGGCAATGGGTGCGCAGCATCAGCGAGCGGGGGTTTTTAGGCTCGAATTCCGACATGATCCGGTGCCAGAGGAAGCGCGCGGCCCGGAGCTTGGCCGCTTCCATGAAGAAATTCATGCCGATGGCGAAGAAGAAGGAGAGCCTGCCGGCGAAGGCGTCCACATCCATGCCGCGCGCGAGGGCGGCGCGCACATATTCGCGCCCGTCGGCGAGCGTATAGGCAAGCTCCTGCACCAGCGTCGCGCCCGCCTCCTGCATGTGGTAGCCGGAAATCGAGATCGAGTTGAAGCGCGGCATTTCGCGCGCGGTATATTCGATGATGTCGGCGACGATGCGCATGCTCGGCTCGGGCGGGTAGATATAGGTGTTGCGCACCATGAATTCCTTGAGGATGTCGTTCTGGATCGTGCCCGAGAGATCGTGGCGCGCCACCCCCTGCTCCTCGCCCGCGACGATGAAGGCCGCCATGACCGGGATCACCGCGCCGTTCATGGTCATCGAGACCGAAACCCGATCAAGCGGGATGCCGTCGAACAGGATCTTCATGTCCTCGACCGAGTCGATCGCCACGCCCGCCTTGCCCACATCCCCGATCACGCGCGGGTGGTCGCTGTCATAGCCGCGGTGCGTGGCCAGATCGAAGGCCACGCTCACCCCCTGCTGGCCCGCCGCCAGCCCCTTGCGGTAGAAGGCATTGCTCTCCTCGGCGGTGGAGAAGCCCGCATATTGGCGGATCGTCCAGGGCCGGCCGGCATACATGGTGGCGCGCGGCCCGCGCGTGAAGGGGGCGAGGCCGGGCAGGCTGCCAAGGTGCTCGAGCCCGTCGAGATCGGGCGCGTCATAGAGCGGCTTCACCTCGATCCCCTCTGGCGTGTGCCAGGTGAGGTCCTCGGGCGGGCGCCCTCTGAGCTCCTTTCGCGCCAGTTCTTCCCAGGCCTTGTAATCGCTCATCGCTTCTCTCCCGTCATGCCTTGCTGCGGCTCCCCCGAGCCTCTATCTGGAAGCAAGGGGGTAACCATGCGCCATGTCCTGATCCTGATCCTGATTCTGCTCATCGCCGCGCCGGCCAGCGCGCAGGAACCGTCTGCCGCGCCCGAGCCCGCCGCGCCCGAGCCCGCCGATGCGGCTGCGGGCGAGGCGGTCGCGCCCGATATGCCCGCGCCCGATACGCCCGCGCTCGACATCATCCAGGCCGGGAGCCACAGGCTCGACGAATATCTCTGGCTCGCCCGCCCGCTGGTGGTCTTTGCCGACAGTCCGCGCGATCCGCGCTTCCTGCAGCAGATGGAATACCTGAAGGAGCGCCCCGAGGATCTGATCGCGCGCGACGTGGTGGTGATCATCGACACCGCGCCATCCGCCCGCAGCCCGATCCGCGAGGCGCTGCGCCCGCGCGGATTTTCGCTGGTGCTGATCGGCAAGGACGGGCAGATATATCTGCGCAAGCCGCTGCCCTGGCATGTGCGCGAGATCGTGCGCTCGATCGACAAGATGCCGATCCGCCGCCAGGAGGTACGCGACCGGCGCCTGTATCCGCCGCCGAGGTGAGCGGGCAGGGGCCTCGCGCCTGCGCCCGCCCTCGCGCCCGCGCCGCCGTGCCCGCTGCTCGCCGGGCGGTTCATCCGGCCGTCCCCGCCACCAGCAGCACCTGGCGGGCCTGCGGCTCCATCACCGCCACCAGCCCCGCCTCCCGGTCGAAGACCAGAAGCGCCCCGGGAGCCGAAAACATCCGGTGAAAGGCGCCCTCGGTCGCCTCGTCCATGCAGGCGCGGGCCGAAAAGGCGGTCTCCTGCAGGGCCACTCCCACCGGGCGGCTGCGGTTCATCACCTCGACGAAGGCCTCGTCCGGGGTGCCTTCGGGATGGGTGAGTGCCAGGACGCCGCCGCGCTCCAGCGCCGCCAGCGCCGCGCCCACCCGCGCCTCGGGGGCGAGGGCGGATTTCACCTCGCCCGAGCGCAGTTCGTAAAGTGCCGCGGTACATGTGCGCGTCGAGTTGAAATAGCGCGCCTCTCCCAGCCAGAACCAGCGCTCCAGGATGGCGCGCGCCCCGGCCTCGTCCATCTGCGCGCAGGCGGCGGGCAGCAAGAGCAGGGCCAATGGCGCCAATATGCGGCGGGCGCGGCCCATCGGCTATTCGAACTCCATGATCACGTCGTCCACCGCCAGATTGTCCCCGGCCGCGACATTGATCTTCGACACCACCCCCTTCCTGGCGGCGCGCAGGATGTTTTCCATCTTCATCGCCTCGATGGTGCACAGCGCCTGGCCTTCCTCGACCGTGTCGCCCTCGCCGACGTCGATC
>JALWJU010000452.1 GCA_026997055.1 Paracoccaceae bacterium
TTCGAGGGTGGCGCGCAGGGTTATCTGGTCGTTGAACACGCTGGTCTGAGCCGCGGCCAGGGCGGTGGTCTTGGCATAGGTGTAATCGGAGCCGAAACCGCCGAACTCGGCTCCCAGGTCGAAGCGCAGCGTCACTTCGGGCGGGATGCTGGCGCGCCGGTTGTCATAGGAATAGCTGAAGCCGGCCCCGCCACCGACCTGCAGCCCGCGCGCGGCCTCGGCGGTGAACAGGGCCGAGGAGCCGGCGGTGACGTTTTCGATATTGGCGCCGGCGGCGAAGAGCTTGACATTGAGCCGCCCGTTCTCGCTGACCGGGAATTCCAGCGAAGGCGCGATCCGCGCGCGCTGGGTATCGTAGGGCGAAACCGTGCTCGCGGTGGTCCGGTTGAGGAAGGCGTCGAGGCTGAAGCGCAGGTCGCGGCCCAGAAGGTTGGGCTCGGCGAAGGAGAAGGAGAAGGTGCCGGTATCCTTGCCGGTCTGCAGCTTGAGGCTGACATACTGGCCGCGGCCGAGGAAATTGCTCTCGCTGAAGGAGATGTTCAGCCCGAGCCCGGCGGTGCTGGAATAGGCGCCGCCGAAGGTGAGGCTGCCGGTGGGTTTCTCCTCCACGTTCACGTCCACCACCACGTTGCCGGGCGCGGAGCCGTCGCGGGCCTCCACCTGGACGTCGGCGAAGAATCCCAGCGCGCGGATGCGCTCGGCGGCGGCGCGGATCTCGCGGGGGTTGAACGGGTCGCCCTCGGCGGTGCGGAACTGGCGGCGGATCACCCGGTCCAGCGTGGTGGCATTGCCCTCGATGTCGATCCGCTCGACGATGACGCGCTCGCCGCGCTCGATCACCAGTTCGATATCCAGGGTCTGGGCGCGCTCGTTGCGGCTGATGCGCGGCACCACGCGGATGAAGTTCATACCCTTCCGGCTCGCGAGCCGCTCCATGCGGGCGATGGCGTCCTCGACCACGGTGGGATTGTAGGTGGCGCCGGTGCGGATCCGGGCCAGGCGGGCGAATTCGTCGGCGTCCAGCCCCTCGACCCGGCTGGTGGTGGTGACTTCGCCGAAGCGGAAGGGCTTGCCCTCGCGCACCTTGAAGGTGACGAAGAAGGCATCGCGCTCGCGCGCCAGTTCCGAGGAGACGCTCAGCACCCGGAAATCGACATAGCCGCGCGAGGCGTAGAAATCGCGCAGCACCTGCTTGTCGAATTCGATCCGCTCCGGGGTGTAGGTATCGGCGCGGACGATGGCACGCATCAGGCCGGCCTGCTTGGTCTCGACCACGCGGCGCAGGCGCGCATCGCTGAAGGCGCGGTTGCCGACGAAGGAGAGGCGCTCGATCTCGGTATTTCGGCTTTCGGTGACTTCGAAGACCAGATCGACGCGGTTGCCCGGGCGCGGGATCACCCTGGGCTCGATGGACACTTCCAGACGGCCCTGGCGCTGGTAGGCGGCCAGAAGCGCGGCCGCGTCCTGCTCGGCCACGGTCGGGCTGAAGACCCGGCGCGGCTGGCTTTGCAGGAGCGGCAGAAGGTTCTTGTCGCGGATGCGCCGGTTGCCCTCGATGGCGATGCGGTTGATGGTGGGATATTCTTCCACCCGCACCACCAGGGTGCGCCCGCGCGGCACGATCTCCACATTCCTGAACAGGCCGCTGCCCACCAGGCGCTGATAGCCGTCATTGAGCGCGGCGGCGCTGACGGTTTCGCCACGGGCGATTCCCAGATAGCTGAGCACGGTTTTCGGCTCGATGCGCTGCAACCCCTCGATCTGGATCGAGGAGAAGCTGTAGGCCTGGGCCACGGCGGCTTTCGGCGTCAGTGCCGTGGCCGTGCCAAGTGCCAGAACAATAATGAAAATCAGCCGCTGAAATACTGCTGCGACATGTGCCCGAACCGCCTGTCCGGTGTTTTTCCCCCCGGCCCGGTTCCGTCCCTCGAAATCGCCCATCTTGTGTTCTTTCTTTCAGACATCCCACTCCCTTGTTTGGTAAAGGGTCCGGGAGGGGTTGTCAAAGCGGCAGGGCGTGCCGGGGGAAGATTGTTTCCCGCCTGCCACATCGGGCCACATGATCGCGAAGCTCGGGAACGGTCCCGCGGATGCGCCGGCCACGCGCCCCGCCGCGCCCCGAGCGCGCGAACAGGCCCTCGCCGCGGCTCGAAGACATCCTTGCCGCGCTTGCCGCGGCGGGCCGCAGGGCGCGCGAAGCAACCGGTTGCCCGGACGCCGGCTTTGTCCGATAAGGGAGGTCGGCAGCGGATCGCAGACATGCAGGCACATATGGACCAGACCGCCCTCATCAGCGCCTTCTTCACCCTGTTCGTGGTCATCGACCCGATCGGGCTGGCGCCGATGTTTCTGGCGCTGACCAAGGGCATGGAGCGCCCTGCCCGATACGCGGTCGCCACGAGGGCGGTGCTGATATCGGCGGCGATCCTGACCCTGTTTGCGCTGTTTGGCGAGGCGGTGCTGGGATTCATGGGGATTTCCATGCCGGCCTTTCGAATCGCCGGCGGGGCGCTGCTGTTTCTCACCGCGCTGGACATGCTGTTCGAGCGGCGGACCAAGCGGCGCAAGGGCCAGGCGCGGGCGGAGAACGACCCCTCGGTCTTTCCGCTCGCCACGCCGCTGATCGCCGGGCCGGGAGCGATCGCCACCATGATCCTGCTGAGCGGGTCGAGCGGCGGCGACTGGGTCGTGACCGCGACCATGCTGGCCGTCATGGCCCTGGTGCTGAGCAGCGTGCTCCTGGCATTCTTCGTCGGCGCCTCGGTCGAGCGATTCCTGGGCGAAACCGGGATCAACGTGATCACCCGCCTGCTGGGCATGCTGCTCGCCGCTCTCGCGGTGCAGTTCATGCTCGACGGGCTGAGCGAAACCCTGCGCATGTCATAGCCCGGTCCCGGGGCATCGGCAGGCCC
>JALWJU010000453.1 GCA_026997055.1 Paracoccaceae bacterium
GCGCAGGACATCGCGGATGACGCCCAGGCATTCCGCCTCGCTCAGGCCCAGGTCGCCCAGCCAGCGTCCGGCCTCGGCCATGTCGGCGGCGGTGCCGAGGATGTGGCCCTCGCCCCGGACCTTGCCGGTCTCGGGATCGGCGCCCAGAGCCGCCAGCAGGGATGCGCGAAATTCGCGCGCCTGCTTCGTCATCATCATCCTTACGGGTTCACTTACAAGGTTAGTGTCGCAATCTGAGACACGGGAATCGGCATTTTTGAGACACGGACCGTGTGTCAATTCGAGACACGGGGCCTCGTCCGGTGGCGGCTCGAACTCGTCCTCGAAGGCCAGCAGATAGCGCGTCGCAATGACCCGGCCGGTGGCGGGGTCGGTGCGCCGGACGCGCCGGATCAGGCCGATCTCTTCAAGGGCCGCGAGGTGGCGGTTGACGCTTGCGCGCGACATCTCGGCATCGCGCGCAAGGCTCTCCTGCGAGGGAAAGCAGCCGTAATCGGGGTTGTGGCGATCGGCGAGATACCAGAGCACCAGCTTGGTGGCGGGTTTCAGCCCTTTCTGGCGGATCGCCCAGGTGGTCGCGAAATGGCTCATGACGCCCCCTCCCCGGCCGGCAGCGCAAGGCGGGATTCGTCGGGGCAACCGACGAGGTGCCCGGCACCTTCGCTGTCCGGGAAATGCTGGCAGGTGGGGCAACGGTGCCTGGCCTTGGCCACCCCCTCGGGCAGGACGGCCGCCCAGAGGGTCAGCATCGCGGGCTCGTAGACAGACACCACGATCTCGCCCCGGGCGTTCACCCGCACCTCCACCCAGCCATTGCCGGCGTCAGTCGCTGCCACCAGGCATTCACGACGGGCGCAGAATTCCCAGCCGCGGGCGCCGTCGAGCAGCTGCTGGCCCAGCGCCGGGCCGCCCTCGCCCCGCACCCACTCGACGGCGGCCCAGATCCTGTCGCGCATCATGGCCGCCCCCCGATGGTGAGGGCGAGCGCCACGGCGGCGGCAATGGCGATCAGGGCCATGCAGGCGATCAGCGCCCGGCCCAGCCGGTCGGATGCCTTCATCCTGCCTTCGAGCGGAACGGGGTCACGTTCCAGGCGGGCTGCCGCAAGCCGCCGCGCCCGTTCACCCGCAACCGCCGAGATCGCCGCCACGCGGTGCCTCTCGCTGACAGGGCCTTCCATGTCGGGCCCACGCGGCGGCAATGGCTGGGGTGCCTCACCCCGGTCGAGCGCGCGCATCAGGGCGGCGGCGCGGTTCACGTCCAGCCAGTCACCATGAATGGTCAGCCAGGCACAGGCCGCGCGCAGGTGCTCGTTCCCGTGCAGGTCCGGGCGCTCGATGATCCGGCGGGCGGTTTCGTGCGAAAAGCGGGAAATGTGCGCCAGGCCGGTCATCGTCCGCCCCGCGCCTGTTCCCGGCTTTCCAGCCATTCCAGAACCGCCGCACGCCGGTAGAACACGCAGCGCCCGATCCGGGCCAGCGGCGGGCCGCACCGGCTGGTCTCCCAGCGCGCCAGCGTGTCGACCGAAACGCCCAGTTCACGCGCCAGCTCGGCGCGGGATATCCACCCCTCGAGCAGTGATCCCTCCCGGTTTTCCGATGCCTGTTCTTCCATTCCTGCCTCCTTGCATCCCGGCCCGCGCGGGATGCGTGAGCCTGAAAGCGTGGTGGCGGAACGACCGGGGGAGGCGTCCCGGCAGAACCGACACAGCCGCCTGCCACCCCCGGAAGGAAGATCGGCGAATCCCTGCCGGATCGATGCGGCGGTGGCCGTTTTTTGGTCTTGACCGAATCGCCTCAAAGGTGTGCATCTTGTCCGGCCAGAACCGCAGGGCGAGACCATCGAGCAGAAAGGGCCGGCAGCGACCGACAGGCTGCACAAGGCCATGATTGCCCCGGAAAGCAGGCATGACCCCGCAGGCGCCAGCCTGCGGCAACGAAGGCCTGCGACCTCTTCCCTGCGCCGAAACCGCCTGGGACAGAAAGGAGGTCAGCCAGTGAATTCATCGCAATCCCATTCCTTCATCCCCATCCTCCGCGCTGCCGCACGGTGGGGGTGCTCGATCGCCGACATCGCTGGCTGGGCGGCAACGGAACGGTTGCCCATTGTGATGGGCATCTGCCCCGTCTGCTGCGGTCCCGAACCTGTTGCCGGGGTCGTCGAGGTTGCCACGGCCGACATCCTCAGCCTCTTCCTGCAGGAAACCACCGAGAACGCCGGCGCCTACCTCAAGCGCATCCGGCGCATCGGGCAGGATCGGGACTGGCTGACCATCACCGATCCCGCCGAGGGCGTGTTCGTGTGCCTCCGGGATCTCGCGATCCAGGGGCATGCCGCGGCGCGTTTCGAGGCCGAGGAAGGACTGGTCATGGTGCGCGCCGGTGGAGCGCTGCGGTACGACTGGGAACGGATGGCCTACGGCCTGTTTGCCCGGGCCACCCGAGACGGCGCGCCCGCGAGCCAGTCCGAACTGGTGCGCTGGGCGCTGGACTGGTTTGCCGATCAGGGCGAGGTCCCGGACGAGAGCACCGCGCGGCGCCGCCTGACGCCGCTCTGGCGCGAACTTCAGGGTCAGGGCTGACCTGCCGAACGAGATATCTGCAATCGTTCACAACGCGCAGTGGAACATTCAGGAGCATCCGGTAATACGAACCCGCTACCGCCCTTCGTTGTTCGTGATCGAGTAACCCGGTTCCGGGCGGTAGCACCCTCGCGATTGTGAAGGATATCCCGTCGCAGTCCGCCGTGGTCTTCGGCTTCACGGCTTTCTGGTTGCCACCACCCTGGGCCGGGGCCGCAGCATCTCGGCCACGGCATCGACACCGCCACGCAGGGGCGCATCGGCCAGGTGGGCATAGCGCTGGGTGGTCTGCACCTGTGCGTGGCCAAGGAGCTTCG
>JALWJU010000454.1 GCA_026997055.1 Paracoccaceae bacterium
CGCGGTTATGGCGCACTGAACCTCCACCGCGCGCGCCTCGACCCCCTCGAATGCCACCGTATGGGCCCTGGCAGACATGCACCCTCCGTCAACCGCCTCCGCGGAGGAGGTTAACGCGAACAGGGTTTAGAAAAGGTTAACCATCATGGCCCAGGCATTCGGCCAAAACCGGAGCTCCGGCCCCGACAGCCGCGCAAAACCGCAAGAGCCTGCGCGTATCCCGAACGGGACAGGGCGGGAGCCCGGCCCGGAATGCTGCGGGCTCAGGCCATGGTTTCGTCGATCAGGACCGGCGCGTTGCCCTTGGGGTGCAGCACCACGCGGGTGCCAAGGGGGACGCGATCATAAAGGTCGATGATGTGTTCGTTGATCAGGCGCGCACAGCCATTGGAGACGGCGGTGGCGATGGTCCGCGGGGCGTTGGTGCCGTGGATGCGCAGATAGGTGTCCCGCCCGTTATCGTCGAAGAGATAGAGAGCGCGGGCGCCCAGCGGATTGTCGATGCCGCCGGGCATTCCGTCCTTCCAGCGGGCGTAGTCGGGATTGCGGGCGATCATCGCCCGGGTCGGGGTCCAGCTGGGCCATTCCCGCTTGGCCTTCACCGTGAAGGTGCCGGCATGATAGAGCCCGGCGCGCCCGACCCCCACCGTGTAGCGCCGTGCGCGCCCCTCGGGCAGGGTCCAGTAGAGGCGGAAGCTGGCCGGGTCCACATGGATCTCGCCCGGCGGCAGTTCGGTCTTCATGGCCAGATCCACCGGCAGGAAATCCTCCGGCAGGACGAAGGCCGGCTTCTCATGGGCCTGTGCCGGTGGCGCGGGTATCAGCGATGCCGCCGATACCGCCGCGCCGGCGGCGAAAGAGGTGGCGAGGAAGTGGCGTCGCGAAACGGGGCTTGCGGGCATGGCTCTCTCCGGGTTCTGGCGGGAAAAGTATGGCGGGCGGAGCCGGGAGCGGGCAATGCCGGTGTCGCTCGTCGTGTTCACAATTTCGTCAGCTTGGAGCCGTGTTCGACCCGTGCCGCGCGCCCGGGGAGAGTGCCGCGTGAAAAAGCCCCGGCGCTTCCACCGGGGCTTTTCGCTTTTTCCTGGCGCGGGGCTCAGCCCTTCTTTCCGCCGGAGATTTCCTCGCCGGTTTCCTGGTCCACCACCTTCATGCTGAGCCGCACCTTGCCGCGGTCGTCGAAGCCGAGCAGCTTGACCCAGACTTCCTGGCCTTCCTTGAGCACGTCGGAGGGATGGTTCAGCCGGCGGTTCTCGATCTGGCTCACATGCACCAGCCCGTCGCGCTTGCCGAAGAAGTTCACGAAGGCGCCGAAATCGACGATCTTGACCACCTTGCCGCGATAGATCTTGCCCTCTTCCGGCTCGGCGACGATCGAAAGGATCATCTCCCGGGCCTTGTCGATGGCCTCGCCGCTGGGGCTGGCGATCTTGATCACGCCGTCGTCGTTGATATCGACCTTGGCGCCGGAGACCTCGACGATCTCGCGGATCACCTTGCCGCCCGAGCCGATCACCTCGCGGATCTTGTCGGTGGGCACGGTCATGGTCTCGATGCGCGGGGCATGGGCGGAGAACTCGGCCCGGCCTTCGCTCAGCGCCTTGTTCATCTCGCCGAGGATATGCAGGCGCCCGGCCTTGGCCTGGGCCAGCGCCTTCTGCATGATCTCGGGGGTGATGCCCGCGACCTTGATGTCCATCTGCAGGGAGGTGATGCCCTTTTCGGTACCGGCGACCTTGAAGTCCATGTCGCCGAGATGGTCCTCGTCGCCGAGGATGTCCGAAAGGATCGCGTATTCGCCGTTCTCCTCGAGAACCAGGCCCATGGCGACGCCGGCGACGGGTGCCTTGAGCGGTACCGCGGCATCCATCATGGAAAGCGAGCTGCCGCAGACCGTGGCCATGGAGGAAGAGCCGTTGCTTTCGGTGATCTCCGAGACGACCCGGATCGTGTAGGGGAAATCGGTCGCCGGCGGCAGCACCGCCTGCAGCGCCCGCCAGGCGAGCTTGCCGTGGCCGATTTCGCGCCTTCCGGTAAAGCCGTAGCGGCCCACCTCGCCCACCGAATAGGGGGGGAAGTTGTAATGCAGCAGGAAGTTCGACTTGTAGGTGCCCTGCAGCGCGTCGATCATCTGCTCGTCGTCGCCGGTGCCGAGCGTGGTGATGACCATGGCCTGGGTCTCGCCGCGGGTAAAGAGGGACGAGCCGTGGGTGCGCGGCAGGATGCCGACCTCGGCCGAGATCGGGCGGATTTCGTCGAGCGCGCGCCCGTCGATGCGCTTGCCGGTCTTTACCAGGTCGCCGCGCAGGATGGCGCTTTCGAGCTTCTTGAGCGCCGCGCCGAGATTCTCGTCCTCTTGCTGGGCCTCGTCGAGCTCGGCCACGATCGCCTCGCGCGCCTCGGCGAGCGCGGCGACCCGCTCCTGCTTGTCGGTGATCGCATAGGCCGCGCGCAGGCGCTCCTCGCCGATCTTCCTCACCGCCTCGTAAAGCTCGGAATAGTCCGGCGGGGTGAAGTCGAACGGATCCTTCGCCGCCTCTTCGGCAAGCTCGATGATCAGGTCGATCACCGGCTGGATCTGCTCGTGGGCGAAGGTGACGGCGCCGAGCATCTCCTCCTCGGAGAGCTCATAGGCCTCGCTCTCCACCATCATCACCGCATCGCGGGTGCCGGCCACCACCAGGTCGAGCTTCTGGTCGGGGTTTTCGCGCAGCTTGTGCATGTCGTCCACGGTCGGGTTGAGGATGTATTCGCCATCCTCATAGCCCACCCGGCAGCCGGCGATCGGCCCCATGAAGGGCACGCCCGAAAGGGTCAGCGCGGCGGAAGCGGCGATCATCGCCACGATGTCCGGGTCATTGACCAGATCGTGGCTGAGCACGGTGCAGA
>JALWJU010000455.1 GCA_026997055.1 Paracoccaceae bacterium
CCGGCCCCGGTACCCTGTTGCCCCGGTGCATTCACGGCGGCGGGGCAGGCGCCGAAGCATTGACCGCCGCGACGATCGCGGCGGTGACCGCGCTGTAGAGCGATTCCGACAGGGCGGCATATCTCTTCCAGACATCCTGGGAAAAGTCCTGATCGCGCCACGCCCCCGGATCGTCGAATATCCAGGCCCGCTGACCGGCTGACAGGAGACGGCGCGCGGGCGCGTCAAGCGTATCGGCCGGCCCCGGCGGGCGCGGCAGGGCGAGCGGATCGGCGCGGCCTTCGAGCAGGGCCTGGGCCGAGGCGAAGCGCGCCGCCAGCCGGGGGAATTCCTGCTCGAGCGCAAAGGCGCGCGCCTCTTCCAGCACCCGGCCCAGCGCATCGCCGGCTGCCTCTACCGAGCCGCCGGCCCCTCGGCCCTGGCAGGGCGCGGCCATGTATTCGGCCTGCCAGATGCGCCCGTCGCGCGCCCCGGGAAAGGCCGCGCGCCAGCCCGCCCGCCAGCACAGGGCGCCGCCGCCGGGCGAAAGCGTCGTCATGGTCCAGAGACTGCCGCCCCCGGCAAAGCCGGCGCTGAGCCGGTCGGGGAGGGTTTCCTCCGCGCCGCCGGTATCGTCCTGACGGGTGCAGCTGACCAGCACCCGCTCCACGCCGCCCGCCTGCAACAGGTCGAGCCAGCGCGCCGGCGTTTCGGCCAGCACTACCCGGCGCTGCTTGCCGAACCGCCCCGGCCGGCTGGCCACAAAGGCGATCCGCGCGCAGGAGGCAAAGGCCCGCTGGCCGGCAAACCACGCCATCGGATCATCGGGGTGAGACAGCCGGTAATTGGCCGAAATAGCCAGCGCCGCAAGCTGTGCCACCTCTCCGTCCATGACTCCCTTTCCGGCAGCCTCCGCGGCCTGCCACCTGCCGCCTACAGCCGGTTCAGCAGCGCCACCGTCGGCCAGCCATCGGCGGGCAGGCCCAGCCGCGCCTGCTCCTTCTGCACCGCGATGCGGGTCTTGCCGCCCCAGATCCCGTCGATCCTGCCCACGTCATGGCCGCGCGCCTGCAGCTTGCGCTGAAGCGCCTTCATCTGCGCGGTCGAAAGCGCCGGGGTCGGGTCTCCGGCATTGTAAACCGGCGCCCCGCGCAGGCGGGTGGCGAAATAGGCCGCCGTGGTGACGTAGATGAAGCTCTGGTTCCACTCGAACAGCGTATGATAATTCGGATAGGCGATAAAGGCCGGCCCCCTGTGCCCCTGCGGCAGGATCAGCGAGGCGCGCAGGTTCGGCCCCTCGAAGCGCCCGGAGCGCGGGCGCACGCCCATGCGCTTCCACTCGCTGACCTTGAGCATGGTATGCAGGCCGGTCCTGCGCCAGTCGAAATCGGCGGGCACGCTTACCTCCTGCAGCCAGGGCTGGCCTGCCCGCCAGCCCAGCGAGGCCAGCATCTTCGCCCCGGACATCAGCGCATCGGCGCGCGACCCCTTGAGGTCCACATGCCCGTCGCCATCGCCATCGACTCCGTTTTCGAGAATGTCGGCGGGCAGCATCTGCACCATGCCGATCTCGCCCGCCCAGGCGCCGGTGGTGCCGGTGGGGCTGAAATCGCCGCGCTCGAACAGCTCCAGCGCCGCGAATACCTGCGGCTGGAAAAGCTCCGGCCGCCGGCAGTCGTGGCTCAGCGTCATCAGGGCATTGAGGGTATTGAAATCGCCCTGAAAGGCGCCGAAATCGGTCTCGAAGGCCCAGAAGGCGGTGAGAATGCCCCGGTCCACCCCGAACCGGCGCTCGACCCGGTCGAAGATGCCGGCATATCTCTCCAGATTGGCGCGCCCGGTATTGAGCCGGTTGGCCGAGATCAGGGCGCGGGAAAATTCGAGGAAGGACTTGTTGAAAAACCCCTGGGCGCGGTCGGCGCGCAATACCGCCTGCGACTGCTGCACCGATCTGAAGAAACGGTCGATCGTGGCCCGGTCATGGCCCCGGCCTGCCGCCTCCTCTTTCATCGCCTTGACGAAGGAAGAAAACGAGCCCCCGCAGGGCACCAGCGCAAGAGCCGGGCTGGCAAGGGCGAGGGAAAGGGCGGCGGCGGTCAGAAATCTGCGCATGTATCTCTCCTGAAATTGCTGCTGCGAGGTTAATGGCCCGTGAGCGCACAGGCAACCGCGATTGCCGCGACGATCCCCAGCACGAGCCACCAGACCCGCCACAAGAGCGCCACCGCGGCGTCGATATCGGCCGGCCCCGCATCGCGCCGCCCCTCGCCATGCACCCAGGGGTAGGCGCGCTTCTCGCCGCCATAGGCGCGCGGGCCCGCCAGCGCCACGCCCAAAGCCACCGCCATCGCCGCTTCGGGCCAGCCGGCATTGGGGCTGCGGTGCAGGGGAGCGTCGCGCCAGATCACCCGCGCCATGCCGGGGCGCGGGCGCACGGCGACGATCAGCGCGGCGGTGAGGCGGGCGGGCAGCCAGTTCAGCACATCGTCGAAGCGCGCCGCCGCCTTGCCGAATTCCTCGTAGGCCGCGTTGCGATAGCCGATCATGCTGTCGGCGGTGTTGGCGGCCTTGTATATCATCAGCCCCGGAAGACCCGCGACCAGATACCAGAAGGCGGGCGCGACCACCCCGTCCGAGAGATTCTCCGCCGCGCTCTCGATCGCCGCGCGGGAAATGGCCGCACCGTCGAGATCGCGCGTATCGCGCCCCACGATCCGCGCCACCACCAGGCGGCCGTCGCCCTCCGAAAGGCGCAGGGCGCGGGCCACGTCGCGCACATGTTCGGCAAGCGACCTCTGCGCCAGCAGGGCGGCCACGAGCAGGAGTTCGAGCAGACCGCCCGCAGGCAGGCGCGGGACCAGCCAGCCCAGCGCCCCGGCGCCCAGAAGCAGCGCCGCAAGGGCGAGCGCC
>JALWJU010000456.1 GCA_026997055.1 Paracoccaceae bacterium
GGCTGGTTCTGGGGCGAGGTGGCGGCGGACATGGAGCGCGCCGGGCCGGCCAATCTGGCGCGCGCGCTGGAGGCGCTGGGGCGCGCGCCCGCCGGCCTTGCTCCGCGCCTGCAGGAGCTTCAGGACATCGCCGTCGCGCATGGGGCCGAGATCCTGCGCGCCACGGTGGGCACCGACATATCGCCGGCCCTGGTGGTGGCGATGATCGCGGTGGAAAGCGGCGGGCGCGCCGATGCGCTGAGCGAAAAGGGCGCCCGGGGGCTGATGCAGCTGAGCCCGCAGACGGCGGCGCGCTTCGCGGTGAGCGATCCGGGCGATCCCGGGCAGAACATCCACGGCGGGGTAGCCTACATGGCCTGGCTGATGGAGACCTTTTCGCGCGATCCGATCCTGGCGCTGGCCGGCTACAATGCCGGCGAGAACGCGGTGCGCGAAAGCGGCGGGGTGCCGCCCTTTGCCGAGACCCGCGCCTATGTGCCAAAGGTGCTTGCCGCCTGGCAGGTGGCGCGGGGCCTGTGCCTGACCCCGCCGGAGCTGATCACGGATGGTTGTGTATTTGCGGCAGGGGGGGTGCGTGGCGATGGATGAGCAAAGGCCGCTGGTGCTGGACGTGGACGGGACCTTCCTGCGCACCGACCTGCTGTATGAATGCTTCTGGGCCGGGCTCGGCAAGGCGCCGCTGGCGACGCTGCGCGCGACATTCGCCAATCTGACCCGCCCGGCGCGGCTGAAGGCGGAGCTGGCCCGGCTGGCCGATCTGCGCACCGACCTGATGCCGGTCAATCCGGCCGTGGCCGATGCCGCCATGGAGGCGATCCGCCAGGGGCGGGAAGTGGCCCTGGCTTCGGCGTCGAACGAGGCGCTGGTGGCGGATCTGGCCCGGGATTACGGGCTGGGCTCGCGGATCTTCGCAAGCTCCGGGGATTTCAACCTCAAGGGCGCGGCCAAGGCGCAGGTACTGGCCGATACCTACGGGGCCGGGGGCTTCGACTATGCCGGGGATGCGCCGGCGGACATGCCGGTATGGAAGCAGGCCCATACCGCGCTGGTGGTGGGCGACAGCCGCGCGGCGCGCAAGCTGATGCGCGCGGGCAAGCTGGTGCGCACCTTTTCCGGCGGCTGGCGGGCGCGCGATCTGCTGCGCGCGATGCGCCCGCATCAATGGGTGAAGAACGTGCTCCTGTTCGTGCCGATGCTGGCGGCGCATGATTTCTCGCTCGCCTCGCTGCTCATGGTGCTGATGGGGGTGGTGGCCTTCAGCGCCGCCGCCTCGTCGATCTATATCGTCAACGACCTGCTCGACCTCGAGGCCGACCGGCTGCACCCGACCAAGCGCGAGCGCCCCTTTGCCTCCGGCGCGGTGCCGATCGGCGCCGGCATGGCGGTCTCGGCCGGGCTGGCCGCTCTGGCGCTTGCCGCGGGGCTGTGGCTGGGGGTGGCGTTCTTCGGGGCGGTGGTGCTCTACATGGCGCTGTCGCTCGCCTATTCGCTGCGCCTCAAGCGTCTGCGCTGGGTCGATATCGCCACCCTTGCCGGGCTCTATACCCTGCGCGTGATCGCCGGGGCGGCGGCGATGCAGGGGGAGGTTTCGGGCCATCTGCTGGTATTCATCTATCCGGTCTTCCTGACGCTGGGCTGCGTGAAGCGGATGACCGAGCTGAGCCGCACCGAGAGCGACGCGCCGCTGCCCGGGCGCGGCTACGGACGCGCCGACATGGGCGATCTGCTGAACGTCGCCTATCTGGGGATGTTCGCGGCCTTGCTGAATTTCTTCCTCTACAGCTTTTCCGAACAGGCGGTGCGCCTCTATCCGGCCCGCTGGCTGCTGTGGGTGGCGCTGATCCCGATCGCGCTGTGGCTGAGACGGATGATCCGGCTGGGCCGGAGCGGTCGGATGGATTACGACCCGGTGGTGCATGCGCTGAAGGACAGGCAGGGCGTTGCGCTGGTGCTGGTGACGCTGACGATCATGTTTGCCGCGGCGGGGCTTCTGCAGGACTGGTATGCCCTGTGGCGGCGCTGACGGGAGCCGAGGCGCAGGTGGCGGCCCGCGCGCAGGATTCGCCTACCTGCCGCGCATCAGCCGGTCGGCCTTCTTGCGCACCAGCACCGTGCGCAGGTCGTGCATGGCCAGCAGCAGCGCGTCGGTGATCGCCTCGAGGTCCTCGTCCGAGGCCTTGCTCTGGGCCCAGTGGGCGGTCTGGTTCAGGTGATCGACCGTGCGCAGGATGTCGTCGATCTGGCGCCGGGCCAGCAGGGCTGCGCGCTCCTCCATCCAGGCGCGGATCGCCGCCATGTCGGCCTCGCTCAACGCGCGCCCGCCATGGGGCTTGATCTCGCCGTTCCTGATATTGACCACCGCGATCTGGTCCATGTCGATGCGCCGCTGGCGGTTCTCGGTATCGACGCGATAGACGAAGGCGCCGTTTTCGCGGGTGCGGAAGAAATATTCGGGCAGGTCGGGGGTCATGGGCCTCGGGTCAGGGATGCGCAGAATTCCTGGATGCGCGCGCAGGCTTCGCGCAGGTTTTCCTCCGAGGCAGCATAGCTGACCCGGAACGCCGGGGAAAGCCCGAAGGCGGCCCCGAACACCACCGCCACGCCCTTTTCTTCCAGAAGCGCGGTGGCAAAGGCCTCGTCGCTGTCGATCCGCCGGCCCGCGGGGCTCACGCGCCCGATCAGCGGGGCGATCGAGGGATAGACGTAAAACGCCCCGTCCGGCACCGGGCAGGTGATGCCTTCGGCCGCGTTCAGCATCTCCACCACCAGGTCGCGCCGGCGCCGGAAGATCTCGTTGTTGGCGGCGATGAAGTCCTGCGGGCCGTTGAGCGCTTCGAGAGCGGCCCACTGGCTGATCGTGCAGGGGTTTGAGGTGCTTTGCGACTG